>NC_009881.1:923295-1231060 GCF_000018205.1 Rickettsia akari str. Hartford
ATTCATATTTTCGGCACAAAAACCCACCTATAAAACCTCCAAGGACTGCAGCACACATACCAAAAGCTTTATATCCAAGAGCTAAATCTTTCTTCGTATACCCGATATCGAGATAAAACATATTTGGCATCATTGAAAGAAAATTATCCTGAAGACGATATAGCAGCATAAAACTAATAATTATTAGACATTTAGGTTTCTTGATAAAGTCATAAAAAGCATGCCCAAATCTACAAAAATCATTAATGATTATCTTCTCTTTAAATTTAAGCGGATAAATTATAATTAATAGTAATGACGGTATACATAAAATTGCCATAGCACGATAAACATCTTGCCAAGATATGATAGTTGATAAATATAACGCTCCTGAACCTGCTATAAGTATACCTATTCTAAAGCCTGTAGTACAAGCTGCCTCACTTATGCCCCAATTTTTATTTGTAATAAGTAACATCTGTGATGATTGAAGCAACATATCATAAATGGAAGAAAAAAATGCCACTGCTATTAAACATAAAGCAAATTGTATAAAATGAGTGTTAGGGTTAAAATTTGTTAGAACATATACACAACAAATACAGCTAACCAAAGCAATAATTAAACAATATTTATATCCTCGCTTACTTAAAGGGGCAAAACTTACTTTTTCTAGTAAAGGACCCCATAAAAATTTAAATATATGAATAAAATTAACTAAACTAAAAAGCCCGATAGTGATTTTATCAACACCGGATTCTCGAAGCCAAAAAGAAAGCGTTGAACTCGTAAGTAAATAAATTAAACCTCCTGGAAAAGAAATTATTAATATAAAGAAAATATTATATATATATTGAAATCGTAAAAAATTTAAATTTATGAATTTATCCTCCTTTTTTATATTCGTTATCCTGTGATTTATTCAGCGTTATTGCATAGCTCAAGAAAAGTGCTCGGTGTCATTACTGCGAAAGCACACATCCATTATAAAGCGAGATAAATCGAGCTTTTAATTTCAAAAATTTGCTGTATTTATACTTTTTTTGGATTCATGCTTTAATAGGAATGACATCAGACCTTACTACGATACTTTCTTTCTTTTATTACCGTAGATGTTACCGTCAAAGGTTCTTGTACGGCTATTATCAAAAGAATTAAATTTTTTACCCTCACCGCCGACTCTTTTACCGAATGATCTTTTACGATTATTTTTATTAACTCTAAACTCACTACGCGGCGTAGATTCTCCTTTATTTACTAGCCGATCAATTGCACGCCATCTAATAATATCATCAGGAGAAATAAAAGACAAGGCATGTCCGGTAGCCCCTGCTCTACCCGTTCTACCTATTCTATGCAAATAATCTTCAGGACACATAGGTAAATCATAATTAATAACATGCTGTGTATGGGGAATATCAAGCCCTCGAGCCGCTACATCAGTTGCTACCATTATTCTATGGTTTGACTTACGAAATGATAAAATTACTCTTTCACGTTGACGTTGACTTAAATCACCATGTATAGCTTCTGCTTTATGATTTTCATATTTTAACATTTTAGCTAATTGATCGGCAGAGCGTTTAGTCTTCACAAAAATAATTACCGATCCTTCCCTATTACCAAGTTGTTTAGTTAATTCACTAAATTTTTCTTTATCAGAAACATGTATTGATTCCTGTTTTATTTCTGCAGCTGCTTTATTGGCAGCACCTACTGTAATACGTACCGGATTGTTTAGATATTTTTGAGAAACAACAATAATATGTTTTGGCATAGTAGCAGAAAACATTAAAACTTGTCTTTTTTCCGGTAAAAATTTATTGATTTCTTCTAACTGTTCTTTCATCCCCATATCAAGCATTCTATCCATTTCATCAAGTACAGTTATACCTATGCGATCAATTTTTAAACTTCCTCTATTTAAGTGATCGATAATACGCCCAGGCGTACCGATAATCGCTTTTGGATTCTTTTTTAATTGCATAAATTGTTTATGCATCGGTTCACCGCCTATCAAAACTGCACTATTCATTTTATAGGATGTAGTTACTTTATTTAAAGTACTGTGTATTTGTGTCGCTAATTCTCTAGTCGGAACAAGAATTAAAGCAGTAGTTTTATTTTTAATGAATGAATCAATCAACGGTAATAAATAAGCAAGAGTTTTTCCTGAACCTGTTTGGCTAGAAGCGAGTATGTCCGACCCAGCCATTGCAACCGGAATCGATTGCTTTTGTATTTCAGTCGGCTCAGTGATATTCATTGTTTCAAGAGCGATAATTAATTCTTCAGATAAATTAAAATTTTTCATTATATAATCCAATATAGTTTTAAATCAAAATATGCACATTATTGATTAGACCACTCACATAACCCATTTCTTAAAGATATACGAGAAGCTCTCTCAGCCTTACATACTTTTAACTACAGTATGCTTGAGTAGAGTAGAAATCTCCTATTCCATTTATTAAGAGCCTATCTGTAAATAAGTTTTAACCGATAATTTAATTCTTTTTGGTTGCAAATGATAAGATTTTTTTGAAATATGAATAACTATTTCTGCAAAAATCTTATCAATTTTTGCTCACAAAGCTCTTTAATTAGTGATTAAAATTTATTTACAAATAACCTCTAAGATAAGTTATGCAAGAGGTCTATTGTATAAAAAATAAGCTATAGTAAATTAAAATAACGACTTATATAATTATCCTGAATCAAAAAATATGCTTAAGCTAGATTACAAACCAAACTAAATATATAAAACGATACTGAATAATGAAACTAGTTTAGAATCTTATTCAAGCCAGAATAATATTATTAGATTTAGAGCATTTTCATACCCTTTAGTAAAAATAATTTATTATACTTAAAATTATATAGGTTATTATAAGACAAAAACAAAAGATTTACTATTCTGATAAAGATGACTGTGCTACCCTCAATTATAAACAATTTTGGATAGCTGCTTCTGGTATTATAAATACGTTCATTTAATTCTGAGGTTAACAGCATAGGCTTTTCCTTGCTTTTCTTCAAGGTCAAAAATTACATCTTGTCCTTCTTCAAGGCTATGTAAACCTGTCGCTTCTACGGCTGATTTGTGTACAAACACATCTTTGCCGCCATTTTCCTGTTCAATAAATCCAAAATTCTTCGTAGAATTATACCACTTAACTTTACCTACTATATTTGTAGCCATAAAAACCTTTATTAGATAGAAATTACTTATTTGAACTTAACACACGCTTATATAATAACTGAAACCTTAATTTTACTCTAAGCCTCCCCTAAGTATAAGAGCCGATAAAATTCATCATGCAAAACTACCTTACCTTGCGGCATTTGTCAATAAACATGTCAATAACATGCAAGAGAAAGTATTACTTTCTGAAGCTAATCTATCATATTATTACTATTTTGTCACCATTTAAGTTAATTATCTAATAAATTAATGAGTAAATTAACTATTGTAAAGGTGTTTAATAACTTTTCCATATCAGACTAATATATTAACGATAAAAGTACTTGCTTTTTTGTATTTTTTTTATTAATCTGTCCAGTTAGCAAAGTACAGTTCTGTATTTATAACTGCCCGCGTGATGGAATGGTAGACATAACGGACTTAAAATCCGTGGAGCGTGAGCTCTTGCCGGTTCAAGTCCGGCCGCGGGTACCATTTGCCGGTTTGAGGCAAATTCACCAATGTATAAAACGGCGAGTGCAACATAAAATCAAGATTTTCAGCATTTTTTACTTAACAATACGTACACTTTAATAAATGTTGTTTATTATATTGTGCTTCAGAATTTGTAGGATCAAGTTTAACTGCTGAATTGCAAGTCTAAAGAACTAATGCATATTTACCTAGTAAATAGGAAAAGCCATATTTTTGAGTAAAATAGATTTATTAAAAATATAATTATTACAATTAACAATTATAATTATTAACTTCTTTTAATTCCCCATATAAATTACTTCTCTCAAATGATCATTAAACTCTATCATTAATATATAAGCTAATTTTAAAGAGTTAAAATATGAAAAATAAAGAAGAAGAAATTTTAACCTTCTTATATTGATGAATAGGAAAAAAGGCGATTAAAAGCTTACAATGCAAGGAAAGAGCTTAAGTTAATACTAATAACTCTTGGAATAGTTTTGACTAGTTTGTTAACTTGCTGTTATTTCTTTTTTAATTATGCAGCAGAAAAAAAGCAGCAAAGTATAAATTACAGCAAGAAGCGGAAGCATCAAAGTTAAATAAAGCTGAATAATGCAAACTTAATAATATCTAATAAACTCTTGAATTACTAATTAAAGTTTATTTACTGAGAGACTCATAGCAATTCTCAAATAATCTTGAGGAGCAAGATTTTCAGCGCGATAATTATCATTGATTTTCAACTGAGTTAATACTTCATGTATATTAGGTACAAGATTTTTCAGTGATGATTTGATCATTTTCCGCCGTCCTGCAAAAGCAAATGTTGTTATTTTCTCAACTCTATTTATTAGAGCAATAGACGGTGGATTTGCTAAAGGTATTAGTTTAACTATTGCAGAATATACTTTAGGAGGTGGATAGAAAGCAGTCGGTGATACGTCAAAGCATTTTTCCACTTTAGCAATTAACTGACATATTACCGATAACCTGCCATATGCTTTAGTTGACGGCATAGCACAAATACGTTCTACTACTTCCTTTTGTAACATTAGCGTCATATCAGTAATTAGCCGTGCTTCTTTCAGCCATCTAATCACTAACTCAGTACCTATATGATACGGTAAATTAGAAATTATAGTTACCTTATCATAGTCTAAATCAGTTAAATTAATTTTAAGAGCATCTTGTTTAATAATATTGAGATTAGGATAATATTCTTTAATCTCATTAAGGAGCGGGATGAATCTCTCATCTGTTTCTATAACAGTTAGGGATTCAGGATTTTTCTGCAATATTGACCTAGTTAACCCTCCGGTGCCTGGTCCTATTTCTAGCACCCTGCTATTTTCTGCAAGGTGACTCGCACGTACAATTTTATCACATAAACTACTATCAAAAATAAAATTTTGTCCGTGCTTTTTAAGAGGATTAATTTGATGAGATGCTACATGTTTTGCAATTGAAGGGAGCATGAGGGAATGTTGCTTTAGTAGAAATGGAATTTTGTTATTTTTCCAGTGTCATGCCGTTGCTTGACCACAGCATCAAAAAAAAATCTTATTAATAAAGACTGGACCCCGTGGTCAAGCCACGGGGTGACAATATACTAAGACGGCAGCATTATTTTTATGGCTGCCTTTTTACGCATATTTTCAAACATTTTTTGTGCTTTTTGCGAAATCTTTTTATTAGTTAAGAAATTTACTACATAATTATTTTCATCTTCATTAACATTTAAGATTTTTTTGCTGCACACTAATATTATTTCAAATTTGTTATTTACTTCAAAAACATTACTTGCTTTATCCGAACTTAAGTCCTTTACGATAGTTTGTTTTACGCCTTCTATCTTGCTAAGCTTATCGGTAATAATTTCCATAGTAGCGAAATTATCATAAAGCGATTTTTTAACATCCGAACATTTTTTTAGTCGATTTTTCAAATGATGCATCTGCGTAAACGCTTTCTTGCTACTATCTTGCGATGTAAATACTTGCATCGAAATTTCTACGTCTTTTTGATCACTAGATAAAATTGCGGCATCTATTTCTTTATTACTTACTTGCACCGATCTTGATAGACTTGATAAAATATTCATTTTAATCAGCTCGGATTTAATTTGGGCAATAAAACTATTAGGATTAACTGATCTGCTTTCTAGATACTGAAGAAGAGAACCTTGAGGCATTTTATTACGATCTTCAATAGATTTAATAGCGTTGTCTATCTCTTCTTGCGGAATTTCTCTATCTCCGGCATATTGAAAAAGCAAAGATTCATCAATTAAGCTCTTGATTGCCAAATCACTCAGCTGCTTATCTTGAGAAGGTGTTAAGCCATCAACATTATTGAGTGCCATAATCATTTTTTTTCTAGCACGGAACTCATTAAGAGTAATAGGTTCATCATTTACGGATGCTACTATATTCGGTAATGATGCTTGTGCTACATTAAAAGTAAAAAAAACAGTAATGATTATAAGTATTAATTTTTTCATATTTTTTCAGACTCACACAATGTAATAATTGGAATTAGATGTCATGACCGCGTGCAGGCGGGAATCTAGTCATTAAAAGATACACAACACCGAATAAAGCTCGATGTACCTCGATTTACCATGGATTCCAGCCTCCGCGGGAATGACACATATGGCACATTTGAAACTCACATATTCAAAACCTTTAAACCAATAGAAATAGTAGGCGAAGAGGTAGTCTTTGTGATTCCTCTACTTCCGTCGGCTAGATAAGCGGAATAAATCTTTGTAGTAATTCTAACACAATCTTTAGCATATGTCACCCTAATAGTTCGAGTAAGTAAATTTGGAGAACGTCTAGAGAGATCAATGAGGGCACCAAAGCCTATAGTCCAATTTTCCACTAGATGATAATTTATGTCTCCATAAAATTGTCGTACTCTATTATTTGAAACCTTTATACTTTCTACGGAATAATATTTTTTAAGATTGGTGAGCTGAATAAAACTACCTAGAAAGTTAATCTTATCATAGTTAAAATTTCCTCCCACTTCATCTCTAATAGGTTTGAAATATCTATCTTTCCGAAAGCTATAAAACACTTCTAAATTATTAGAAAGATTACCTAGAATCTGCCCTACATTTTCCGTATCATCGGCAGGCAAATCTATACTATATCTTGTATTACGTGACTGTCCTAATAATAATTTTAAATAATTTTCTTCTTTAGCAATACTAGCATTTAAGCCATAACTTAATCTATTACCAAAATCATGGCAATCAATACCACTATAACGATTGGATAAAAAGATATTTCTTTCAGATAATTCATATTTAGCAGGATCAATTATAACAAATTTTTTATCTTTCTTAGATAGTTTACGTCCAATAGTAAAAGAAACTACCGGTTCAATAAGTAAATTTATCGTTTGTGTTATATTACTTACTAACGGATAACGCCATAAGGTTTGCAATTCCGGTATATTTCTTTGAAATGATTTACTTTCTCTCGGCTTATCTAAATAAGCACGTCTAGCAAAATAAAAATCACCTCTATCTTTTGCTACAAAATCAAAAATTTGCCCTGAAGAAGTCAGCACATTATGCATAAAGGATACTTGTAAAGAGGTTCTAGCAACTTGTTTCCCTATTCTTTCTTTGTACATTAATGTATTATTTTCAACAACGATATGGCTGTTGTCATTATCATTCAAATTTATCACGTTTTTCGTATTGACTTTCGGTAATACTAACGGATCAGTATACTTACTATCATTACTACCTAAGCCTTGAAAACTTAATCCTTCCGCCGAAAAATAATCAGCCTCATAAATTTTATTTAAGAATATTTTAGAAGTTAAATATGAAGCATAGTTATTATAATCATTTTTTAAATAAGCTTTATCCGATGTACGTTCTACTCTAAAACCGTAATCATAAAGTTTATCGATACTAATAAAATTGCCACTTGCTATATAATGATAAGAAGAAACTTTTTTATTTTTTACTATACTGCCGTCTTTTGTTAGAAAATATGGTAATTTACCGTAACTACCTTGAAAATGCATATTATCGGTATCATTCAGACGATAACGCGCTTCTAGCTCATAAGTTTGATATTTACTAAAAAGCCTTGGAGTGAGAGTAAAATCCATATTAGGTTTTGCACGTAAATATATAGGTATACCAAACCCTTTATTTTTGACGCCAGGTACCAATAATCCAGAAGTTGCAGGGGCCGTAGGCGTCGGATGGAAAAAATATGGTAAGTAAAAAATCGGTACGCCGTATACTTCAAAAAATACGTGTTTATAAACTATTCTATGCTCTTCAGAATGAATATAAGTATCCTTAGAAGCAATTTGCCAAATAGGGTTTCTGTTACAAGTAACATCGCAAGGGGTAAATTCGGCATGGTGCAGTTTAAGATTATTTTTATCTATTCTTTCAGCAACTTTAGCAATTAAAAGATTATTATCACCGGCAAGTAAAATGAATTCTGATATGATCCCTTTCTTAAATTCGTCTTTTAAAACTGCTTTATCACCCTCTATTATTCTGTTTTGTTTATCCGTAATTCGGACATTACCTCCTGCCCATAAAATATCGTTTTCTATATCATAAAGTAAATTATCTGCCGTTAATAAGTACTCATCCGTGATAATTCTTATATTACCTTTAGCATATATTAAATCCTGACTTTCGTTATACTCTACGAAGTCGGCTATCATATTGCTTATTTTAATATTTTGACCATTCTTAGAAAAATCGGCAAAACTTATCAAAGAAAATATTATGATAATAAGCAAACATATTATTCGCAATAGCATTTATATTAACAAATATATTTTAATAGTAAAAAATAATAGCAAGCTATTATTAATATATCAAATAATAAAAAATTTTGCTTGCTCTTTTGCAGTGCAAGGTTATTCTATGGAGAGATGTATGTCATTAATGGATGTCATTCCTGCGAGAGCAGAAATCTAGCAAAATAAAATTACATATTTGATAAAATAAACATATACAAAACTAAATTTTTTTATCTGTTTTGCTGGCTTCCCGCTTTCGCGGGAATAACATAAACCCCCGTTCAAACTACAAATAATCTTAAACAAATGCTAGAGAATTTCATTGCAAATCAAGCAACCAAAGAGTTTTCAGTTAGTGAGATTTCTAATAAAATCAAAGAATTATTAGAAAATAATTTTGGCTATATTAAGGTAAAAGGAGAAATTTCAGGTTTAAAAATAGCAAGCTCAGGTCATGCTTATTTTAACTTAAAAGAAAATACCGCTATTTTAGCTTGTACTTGCTGGCGTCCTATTCTTGCTAAAATCAAATTTCCTTTAAATGACGGTATAGAAGTGGTGATTAGCGGCAAACTTTCAAGTTATGCAGGTAATTCACGCTATCAATTATCGGTAGATAATTTGCAACCTGCAGGACTTGGAGCTATGCTGCAAATTCTAAACGATCGTAAAGCTCGTTTAGAAAAAGAAGGCTTATTTAATAAAATACGTATTCCTATACCCTTTTTACCTGATAAAATAGGCGTTATCACTTCAATAACCGGTGCCGTTATTAAAGATATTATTCATCGTATTCGTGAACGTTTTCCGACGCGGATAATAATATGGCCGGTTAGCGTACAAGGAGAAAATTCCAGCAATGAAATTGCTGAAGCAATTGAAGGATTTAACAATTTAGCAGAGGTAAATAAGCCAAGTGTCATAATTGTTGCTAGAGGCGGCGGTTCTATAGAAGATCTTTGGTCATTTAACGATGAGATATTAGTACGTGCCGCTTACAACTCAAAAATTCCTATTATTTCCGCAGTAGGTCATGAAGTGGATTACACTTTAATAGATTTAGCAGCCGATAAAAGAGCTCCTACACCTACTGCTGCTGCTGAGTTTGCCGTACCAGTACGATCTATTTTAAATAATACTCTACACTCATATGAAAAAATATTATTGAATAATACTAGCAGGTTAATTAAGTATCACGAACACAATATAATAAATTACGATAAAATACACAGATATCTCTCTCACTATATGGATAATAGACAGCAATTACTGGATGAAACCGGTTTTAATTTATTAGATGCTTTACTGTGCTTTATTGAACTACAAGAAACAAAGATTAAATCTTTTTCTAAAGAAAGAGTCAACCCTGCTAAAATACTCAATTACAAAACATTAGAATTAACACATCAAACAGCTTATCTATCAAAATCAGCAAATAATACTTTGAAAAATTTTGAGTATAAATTAGAATTAAATAGTACATTACTTGCAAGCCTTGATTATAATAACGTATTAAAACGAGGTTTTGCTATAGTTAAAGGAGAAACGGGTAATTTTTTATCTTCTAAAATTGCGGCTGCGAATGAAAAAATTTTTAATATTAAATTTTCTGACGGAGAGATTAAGGTAGTGCGTAATTAAGGAACTTTATTACACGGATTCGATGTCATTCCTGCGTAAGCGGGAATGACAAAGCACAATTCTAAAAAAATACAAACCATGAAAATTTTAAAGCTTTTTATTTTTATACTGCTCATTTCGAAAAATTTTTATGCTTTGAGCATAGGTGCAAACGAACAACAAGCAATTTTAGAATGCGAATGGACATCCGATAAAAAAACTTTGATAAATGCATGGTATATAAATGAACCTTACCAATACTTAATGGCTACTTCAAACGGTCATACTACCGTTTCCGGTATGGATATAGAATTAATTAACGCTATTGCTGCAAAAATAGGTATCAATATTGAGTATAATCAAGACAGCTGGTATCAAGATCAATTAGATATTCAAAGCGGCAATGCCAACATGACAGCAGGAGCTACTTATACTACTGAGAGAAGTAATTATGCTTATTTTTCAAAGCCTTATCGTCTTGAAGAATTATCATTATTTATTATTGAACCGCTTGCCAAAAAGTTAAATTTCCAAAATATTAATGAACTAAAAGCACAAATACGTCTATTTAATCTTCAGTTAGGAATAGTGAAAGGTACTGTATACGGAGACCATAAATTTACGGATTTTTTATATAATGAGCAAAATCAAGATATAATAAGAATATATCAAAATAATATGGAATTGATAAATGGATTAATCAAGAAAGAAATTGACGGTTTTATTAGTGACCGCATTGTCGGTGCCATTAATATTTTAGGAAGAACAATGGACAGGAATATATTAGAAGTTCCCTTAAATATTAAAACTCCTCTACATTTAATGTTTAGCAAAAAAAACGTATCTTTAAATATAGTTGAACAATTTAATTTTGCGATAGATGATTTTATTGCAAGTAACGAGTATAAAAAAATTATTAAGACATACATGTATCATATTCTATTACCTAAATCTATAGATTCTCGTTGGTGTCATGTTATATGCTTACTTGGTTGCCTTGCTTTTGCTTTTGCAGGAATTATTTTGAGTAGTAGAAAAAATAGTACTTTATTCGGTACATTTTTATTTGCTGTATTACCGTCTGTTAGTAGCTGTATAATGCTAGATTTAATAGTAAACCATGATACCGGACATTTAAACTTCTATTTTACTCCTTCTTATTTCTATTACATATTTATAGTAGTTTTACTCGGTTTTACAATTATTAAATTATTTAGTTATTATAATAAACAGATTGCTGAAGATCATTATTTAGAACAATCATTAAATAATATAATAGCAATTTGCGATTCATTCGGACAAGCAACTTTTATAATTATAGGAGTTGTAATGGTTATTATTCACAAAATTGAGCCTTTAAGTTTTTGGGGACCGTTTTGTGCTTTCATTACAGCTAATTGCGGTGTAATATTACGAGATTTGATTATGAAAGAAAATGCAATTAAGATGGTACAAAGAGGCGTTAGTATTGAAATCACTGTATTATGGGGTATCGCTTTTAGCGTATTATTAGATATGTACGGTAGTAACCCAAATTATCATACAATAAAATACTCAATGATTATAGTAATTTCCGGAGCATTTATTACTAGTCTCTTAGTTTATCATTTTGGTTTTCTTGAATGGCGATTCCGTAATGAAAGTCCAAACTTAGAAAAACCAACATGAAAATAGCTACTTGGAATATTAATTCCATAAAAACAAGACTTAATTTATTGCGTAATTTTTTATCTCAAGAAAATCCGGATATTTTATTATTACAAGAAATAAAATGCAAAACCGAAAATTTTCCTTTTGATGAATTATCCGATCTACCTTATAATTTTTATGTTCACGGACAACAATCATATAACGGCGTTGCTATAATTTCAAAATTTCCTGCGGATGAAATAATTAAGGATTTTCCGAATAATTACTGCAGTGATCAAGCAAGATTCTTAGAAATAAAATTATCATTACCTATAGGGTTTTGTAATATAATCTCGCTCTATGCTCCTAACGGTTCATTTGTCGGTAGCGATAAATTTGTTGCAAAGCTAGCATTTTATGATAATTTTATCAATTATCTATCAACTAAAAAATCTTTTGACGAAAAAACTATCATAGGAGGAGATCTCAATATTGCACCGTTCGATATAGACGTATATTCGCCTAAGATACTTTCTGAAACTACTTGTTTTACTGAGGTTGAACAAAAAAAACTACGTACTATTCTAAATGCCGGGTTTGAGGATTTATATAGATTGATGCATCCGAGTAAACAAGCATTTTCATGGTGGGATTATAGAGCCGGATGTTTTGAACAAAATAAAGGTATGCGAATTGATATGATTCTTGGTTGTAATAATACTATTGACTATTTAGAAAATTGCTATATGGATTATAATTTAAGGACCCAAGAAAAACCTTCAGATCATATACCGGTAATTGCAAGCTTTAAGGTGTAGCATGAGTCGTCATTGTCTGCATGGACCGAAAAACGCACTCGGTGTCGTACCGTGGCTTGACCACGGTATCCATAAAAATAATTTAAAATACTAATATTAGTATTTTAAAACTGGATCCCGTGATCAAGTTAGCTAGGATGACAGCGGCAAAATTAATTTACATAGGAATGACATAAATCACTTTTAAAAATAAATATATGTCTCCAAAATTCATAAAATTTTACGAAAAATATATGACGATTGTCGGTACAATCGGCAATTTTATGTTTTATGTACAGGCTCATAAGATTTTCACCTGCAAATCTTCGGCTTCCGTTTCTATGCATGCCTTTACTATCAGTGCTATTGCTCTTTGTAGTTGGCTTATATACGGCATATTAATAAAAAATACACCTATTATAATAGCAAATATAGTAGGTTTTATTGGAGCATTATTAGTTCTCTTAACCATAATAATATATTAATAATGACTAAAAAAATCATTGCTTTAGTTGGTCGTCCGAATGTAGGCAAATCAACGCTTTTCAATAGATTAAGCATACGTAAAAAAGCTATCGTTCACGATTTGCCAGGCATTACTAGAGATAGAAAATATACAGATGGTAAAATCGGATCTTTTGAATTTTTGTTAATTGATACCCCAGGACTTGAAGAGAATCATGATAGTATGGGCGCAAGGTTAATGGAACAGACTACTAAAGCAATTTTAGAGGCAGATTTAATTTGTTTTATGGTTGACGGTAGAAGCGGAATATTGCCCAATGATAAGCTACTTGGTAGCTTTGTTAGAAAGTATAATAAGCCTGCTATATTGGTAGTTAATAAATGCGAGAAAGCTTTTGATTTTGATAAAGAGTACTACAAATTAGGGTTTGATAGTATGGTGACTATCTCTGCCGAGCATGGCACAGGCTTAATTGATTTATATGACGAGATTATCACCAAGTTACCTGAAGAAGAATCAATAGAGACAAATATAGCTGATCCAATTAAAGGAGATTATTTGCAGATAGTAGTTAGTGGCAGACCTAACGCCGGAAAATCTACTTTTATAAACGCTCTTATTAATGATGAAAGATTATTAACCGGGCCCGAAGCCGGCATTACTCGTGAATCGATTGAAATTGATTGGCACTATAAAAATAATCACATTAAATTAATCGATACAGCAGGACTCCGCAAGAAATCTACTATTACAGAGTCTTTAGAAAAATTATCGGCATCAGATGCTATTAACTCTATTAAATTTGCTAATACCGTAATCTTAATGATTGATGCTTTAGCCCCTTTAAAACAGCAAGATTTAAATATTGCAAGCCATGTGGTAAATGAGGGGAGAGGTATAGTTATAGTAGTGAATAAATGGGATCTAGTCAAAGAATCCAAAAAAGAAGCATTTCAGGAAGAATTTTATTATCAGATAAATACTCATCTGCCTCAGGTTAAAGGTGTACCAGTGCTATTTATTTCAGCAATAAATAAACAAAATATAGAGCAGGTTTTAGATTCTTGTCTTAAAATCTATAAAATTTGGAATAAGAAAATAGCTACTAGCAAATTAAATGAATGGCTTAATTTTACTACGGAAGCACATCCTTTGCCGTTACAAAAAGGCGGCAGAAGAGTGCGTGTAAAATATATGACTCAAACCAAAACTCGCCCGCCTACTTTCAAATTATTCTCCAATAATCCGGAAAAAATTACCGATAGCTATACTAGGTATTTAGTAAATAATATGCGTGATGCTTTTGACATGCCAGGCATTCCTATTAGATTCACTTATGTAAAAACCAAAAACCCTTATGTGTAGTTTGAAACTAAATCTTTTTAGAAATGTTTACAGCTCCAAGCATAGCAAGATATGAATTAGATATCTTTAAGCTATTTAATATAGCATGAGCTAAAGTAGCTTTACCACATTGCCTTGGACCGAGAATGGCAGAAATAGGAAATATTTCAAAAGAATCTTTGATATGTGTTAAATAATAATCTCTGTCTATTATCCTTGTAATTTCATAATGACACTTTGAATTCACAATATAATTTTAATCAAAGAATAGCAAGATGTTTCTAGGTCTTGTAAACTTTTGATTAATGATTATTCTATTAAAAGTACACAGGATTTAGGCTCCCCTACCGGCTTTTCCCTATCTGTCTTTGTCTTTCTTCTAATACCTTACTTGTATGCGGTCCTACCGCTTCTGTATCTTTACTAAATTTACTTTTTCCTAAATTAACTATAGTTTCTACTACTACTCCTAGAACTTTCAGATCTGATAATAATTTTAACGCCAGTACTATAATTTTGCCGTATTCATGTTTACTAAATTTATCAGCAATTTTAATTAATTCAAGTGCATGCTTACCGGCTATCTTTACTAATTTTTCACGGTTTAGTTTTAATGTTTGACTATTAGGTGTTTTGTTTTAAAAAAATCTCATCTACAACCGGTCCTAAACTACTTGCATGTTTTGTTAATAGTGCAAGAAGGTCTTTTTCAATGATGTTGCTTATTTTTGGATTATGATTTTTAATTTCTATTAAAGTACCAATCAATTCCTTTATCTCTTGTACCTTTTCTTCTTTTGATTTCTCTTCCTTTGGCACTGACTTAATTAACTGAGTGTTTTGTATTATATCAGCAACTTTATTATTATAGGCAAGGGCAAGGCTAGCAAGTTTAGTAATTGACGGCAGAGCATCTTTTAAAAAAGGCATGGAGGCATCTAGTGCCTTATGTATAAACTCTGGATCTTTCCCTTTTGATTCTATTCTTTCTATTACTTTAGGATATTTTAAAACATCTAATATATCCTGTTTATTACAATCTAAATATCGCGGTAATTCTTTTTCTAAAATAGGAGCTAAATTATCAATAATCTTTTTGGTAGTTTCATAATAAAAAATTTCTTAATATATAAGGCTATAATATTAATAATTTTTATATGTCAAACAATATCCTCTAGGATATCTAGGTAATGCTTTACCAATCGTAGCAACTTCGCTTCAGTGCTTAAGTTTTTTACTGCCCATTTTTTAATCCAAGGTTCGGCGAGTTGCCACATATTAACATTACCGTCTAGCTGTCTACCTATCCCTTCAACCATTATCAAAGTCTTTTGCAATAACAATAATTCCGGTTGTACTTCCATGCCGAACTCTTCAGTGATTTTAAATAAATGTGCAAGCAGCTTACCTATGGAAATATTTTTCGTGGGTATCCCTACTATAGGCTCAGTAACTGCTCTACAACTTTGAGCGAATAAATCTAAATCGGTATTTGATGGGATGTAGCCGGCTCTTAAATGTACTTTAGCCACTAATTTATAATCACGTTTTAAAAAACCGAATAGACTTTCGGCAACAGCTAAACGATCTTTTTCTTTAAGTCTGCCCATAATACCAAAATCAAGTAAAATTATCTTACCTTGCTTATTCACTAAAATATTGCCTGCATGTAAATCAGCATGAAAAAACCCATCTCTATAGGCTTGATTGAAAAACATTACGGCAAAATTCTGAGCTATTTTTGTAGGCTCTAATCCCAATTCTTCTAGCCGCAAAGTATCATATATAGAAGTTCCTTCTAACCACTCAGTAGTTAGTATATTTTCTGATGTTAAGTCCCAATATATTTTAGGGATTATCACATTAACATCATGTCGCATATTATCCATAAGCTCAGAAGCAGCTGCCGCTTCTAACCTTAAATCAAGCTCAAATCTCATAGTTTCATGAAATTTATCAACTACTTTAATTGGTTTTAGCCTTTTTGCTTTAGAAAATTTTGCGATAATTTTTGCAAGAAAATATAGCAGCTTAATATCTCTGTTATATTTTTTATGAATACCCGGACGCAGAATTTTTACCGCAACATATTCACCAGTTGCGAGTTGGGCCTTATGTACCTGGGAGATTGATGCGGCGGCAATGGGGGAGTTGTTTAAAAACAATGTCATCCCGAGACTTGATTGTGGGATCCAGTCTTTTTTAATTTTTTTCTGGATACCGTGGTCAAGCCACGGGCTGACAATACACTTACCAAACTCCCTCTCTATAATTTCTCTAGCCACCACACCATCAAACGGAGCTAGCTTATCCTGCAATACCCTTAAATTACCTGCTATCTCTGCTCCTACTAAATCAGGTCTTGTCGAAAGAGTTTGTCCGAATTTTATATAAATAGGTCCAAGATCGCTTAAACAATCTATTAGGCGTTTGCCATAATCTTCATACGGTTTTTTAAATAATGATAACGGAGCAGAAAATAAAGCTAATATATAACCGATAAACGTAAAATACTTAGGGCTTCTTGAATCAATTAGAATTCGTTTTTTACTGATGATACGAAAAATACGTATTAAATTAAAAAAATTATTTATCATATCTTATATCCACTGTGAATAGCAACTATTCCGCCACTTAAATTTTTATAACCAACTTCCTCAAAACCGGCTTCTTTAATCATTATTCTAAACTCGTCTTGTGAGGGGAATAACTCGATACTTTCAACCAAATATTCATATGCTTCTTTATTACCAGTGATGACCTGACCGATGGTAGGTATAATACTAAATGAATAAAATTTATAAAAATCTTTAAAATAACTTTCTTTTACCTTTGAAAACTCAAGGCATATAAACTTACCCATCGGTTTTAGAACTCTATAAGCTTCTTTTAAAGCTTTATTAATATCAGGTACGTTTCTAATACCGAATGCTATAGTATAATAATCGAAACTATTATCCGGGTAAGGTAATTCTTCGGCACTTGCTACAGTAAATTTAAGGTTCTGAAATAGGTTTAGATCAATTGTTTTCTTTTTAGCATTCTTTAGCATCTCTTCATTGATGTCACTTAAAGTTAAAGCAATATTATTGCCTCTATCTCTTGCTTTTTTAGCAAGTTTTAAAGCAATATCACCGCTACCGCTAGCGACGTCTAATATATGAGAGTTAAGATTTGGGATTCGCCTAATAAATTCATCTTTCCATAAGCGATGTAACCCAAAGCTCATTAAGTCATTCATTAAATCATACTTATCAGCGACATTAGAAAAAACGCTATTTACTAATCCTTGTTTTTTAGTGTAGTCTACTTTTTTAAAGCCAAAATCTATGTGATTCATTTATATATATATGAAATTTTTATACCCGAGGCATGAATGGGAAAATCTTTTGTATTTCTAGTAACTAATAAGCTGTTGCTGTACTTAGCGGTCGCCCATATTATAGCATCAGGTAATTTAATTCTATTTTCTTCTCTAATAATTACAGCAATGTCTGAAATTTTTTCATGTAAATTAACTATAGTAAAGTTATTTAAAATTCCTTTATTGTTTCTTGTTTATCTATCCAAAATTTACATTTAGTAATTATACTAATTTGATGATTTCTATATAACTGAAGTTCTTCATAAGCAGCTAAATTGCCAAGCAAATAATCTATTAATATGTTGGTATCAAATACTGCTTTCATTTATTCCATTCATCCTTTAATTTAGCTTGATATACTAAACTGTCTAACTCCTTATTTTCCATATACCAAAAGAGGCTTCATAACTCTTTTGGCTTTCAATATCATCAGCAATATAATTAGTTATAGCTTGTCTTATAATCTGAGTTCGGGATATTTGATTTTTTTAGATAATTGATCTAAAATTTTAATTTGTGTATCCGGTATATCAATAATAGTTCTCATAATAGTTTCTATTATGTATTGATGTATTATGTGTAAGTTATCATTATTTGATATATTATAAACGTAAAATTATTAAAATAATAGCAAAAATGCCATAACTTCCTGAAGTAGAAACTATTAAAAACTCCCTGAAAGATAAGCTAATTAGACTTATTATAGAAACTGTAGAGTTAAAAAGAGATAATTTACGTTATAAACCATCCACGCTTTTAGCTACAGAAATCTTAAATACTAATATACTTGATGTTAGGCGTCGTGCAAAATATTTAATTATAGATTTTAATAATGATTATTCCTTAATCGTTCACCTAGGCATGAGTGGTAGATTTACTCTACAATCTGCTAATTATAAAACTCAAAAACATGATCATGTAATTTTCAATTTAAATAACTCCGAAAAGCTAATTTTCAATGATACTAGACGCTTTGGAATGATTTATCATTTAAAAACTCACTTATTGAAAAAAGAATTTTTTACTAATTTAGGAATAGAGCCGCTTTCTGATTGATTAACACTGGGATATTTAAAAAGCAAATTAATTACTCAAAGAATACCGATAAAAACTTTATTATGGATAAGAGAGTTATAGTCGGAGTCGGCAATATTTACGCTTCCGAAAGTCTTCATTTAGCTATAATTCATCCGGATAAATTAGGTAGCAATTTAAGGGCTGATGAAATAGAAAGTTTAATTAAATCAATTAGAGAGGTGATAACTAAAACTATAACTACCGAAGGTACTACTCTTAAAGATTTTGTAAACAGCGATAACAAACCTGGTTACTTTACTCAGCAACTTACGGTTTACAGCAGAGAAGGACAAAGTTGTTTACACTGCTCCAGTAATATTACTAAAGCAAAACATTCAGGCAGGAGTACTTTTTATTGTAAAACCTGTCAATATAGTGAATGTACTTGACATATTTTTAAAACTATTTATAAATCTCCCTATTGTTTATTCAATTATTGTAAAATATATTATAATAAAGCCGGTAATTATAGCAGATGGTAGCGGTAAAAGACTATGGTCTTTATCATCTAAGGAGAAACCGAAACAATTTAAAAAAATATTGAGTAATCTAACTTTAACTACAGCAAACATTAACTAGAAATAAATTTCTGGGACAACCTACTGTTATGACTTCCAAAACATATGAATCAATCACTAAAGAACAAGCAGTAGAAATAAAATTAATTACCGAACCTTTACAAAAAAAATACTGCAGTTTGTGCTATCATTACGGCATTATCGGCTAAAGCACAATTGGTTGATATCGTAGTGTTAATACCTTCAGACCATCACATATCGTATAATATAAATTACTTTAATACTATAAATGGAGATTTACATTATGTTAATGAATTTGATATTTGCATTATAGGCATTCCTATAAATTTTATAAGTGCCGAGTATGGCTAAACACTGGATTATCAATTGCAGCAAATGTTTATCTAGTTGATCACTTCATTGACCAACCTATATTAGAGCAAGCAAAAACATTTTCAAAGTAATGAATATTTTTGGAATTCAGGAATTTTTGTATACGATCTTCAATGCTTCTGCAACTTAGCAATAAACCTTCAACCTGATTTATTGTGTATTGCAGAAAAAGCATTTAATACTGCTATAAAACATGAAAAAAGTTTGACAATAGACAGATGAGCCTTATAATGTAATATATTTAGGGAATTGTCATGATACAAGCTGATTTTGTTTGGAACGATCTTGGTACTTGGCATTCCTTATTACAGCTAACACAACCAAATATAAACGATAATTATTGCGAGGGAAACGTAGTAACAAGCAATACTACAAACTCTTTAATTAGTTCTAATAATAAATTAACTAACGTAGTAGATCTTGAAAATATCATAATTATCGATACTGTGAACGGTCTTGTGGTTGGCGATAAATCAAAAATAAATACAATTCAAGACTTAGTATTGATTGGAAGTAAACTCGGAAATACAGAATGTACACAGCTTATTGATTCATATCCTACAAAATATACAAGCTTTGAGTATACTGTTAATAATTTTATTCAGAATTATGTGGGACAATCTGATATCACTTCTGATAATGCTATATTGTCAGCTGCTTGCTCCGATACTTTAAATATTGCCATTTTAGGAGACATAAATTATAAGAATATGTACAACCAAGGTTGGACACATATTATTACATAATTTACTACTAATATTCAAGGATATTGACATAGTATTACTGCTTATATATCCTATTTTTATGAGGCTTAAACCTCTTCATTATAGTACAAGATGTTGCATTATGTCCAATTTATAGGAAATATTTTATTTTTTTAAGAATATAGCGAATAACGGAAAACGCTATGAGGTATGTTTTTAAAAAATTAAAAGATAATGGATAAATTGCACCTCTTCGGAAACGAGGGTTTGGGGCGACATTTGAAGGAGACACGGCAGTGCTTGCCACTGCAGCGTACTCAATGGTACGTGATGATGCGAGTTTAGGCGCTACGTACAAATTGCCCCTAGAAGTAGAATTTCCGAAGAGATCTATTGAATATAATTACAACTGCTCTTACTATAAATATCTCTAATCTTATAAACTTCAAAAATTTGTAAGTTATAGGAATAACTTAGTAATAAAGAAGTTCATTTTAGTTGAGTTACAACATGAAAAATGCTACAGAAGAACAAATAATAATATCTGAATTCAAAAATGATGAAGACGTAAGTAAAGAAAAGAAAAGATTAAAAGCAGAAGATTCACGAAAGCAACTTACAGCAATACTAATAACATTTGGTATTATTTTAACCGGTTTTCTAACTTTTACTTATTTCTTTTTTAATTACATAGAAGAAAAAGCGGAACAATATAAACAAAATCAACAACAAGAAATGCAAAAAACTACTAAAAGTTGAATATTAGATTACCGCACTGCTCCTTTAATTATGGTCTTGTTACATAGATGCTCTATCATTCCAGCAAAGTATTCTTGCGTGGATAACACCCAGGCATTGCAAGCAAACATTGTTGTATGGATCGATTGCACCTCTGTCATACCGTGGCTTGACCACGGTATCTAGTAAGATAACTAAAAATACTAATAATATTAGTATTTTGAACTAAACACCGTGGTCAAGACCATAGTACTGGACAATTGCTATTCTATGTCATGCACGTGCAGGCGAGAATCCAGATAAAGTAACCTTAATATCGATACACAATTATATATTTAATAAAATCAACATATAAAAAACTTGTTTTTATATGTTGTACTAGATTCCTGCTTTCGCAGGAATGACATCACGGTCTTGTCAAAAACTATCCGGTACTATACAGAGGAAAATACTGATTCATGAAACAAGGCTGCGACCGCCAGGAGCGTGGCACTCCACAAAAATAACAAAAAATTCTGATTTACAGAATTTTTTCTTCCTTGCTGTGTCAATTACTTACATAATTTCCTTGCAATCACTATTTTTATACTGCCTTAAGTTTAGATTACTTGAAATTAGTTTTATCAAAATCATAGATAAAATCTTTGATAATAGGTACTATAAACTGTTTAAATTTACTTCCGCTAAATACCCCGTAATGCCCTGCACCTTTCTGTACATGGTATCTTTTCATTGATTCAGGTATATTTGCACAAAGTTTTAAAGCAGCTTTTGTTTGCCCTACTGCTGCAATGTCATCTAATTCCCCTTCAATACCAAGTAAAGCACATCTAGTAATATGTTTTAAATCGATCGGACGCTTCTCAGAAACTAATTTACCTCTTGCTAACGAAAATTGTTGGAATACTTCATCTATAGTTTGTAAGTAAAACTCTGCCGGCATATCCATACCTGCTAAATACTCATCATAAAATTTAATAGTATGATCAGCTTTTTTATAATCAGAATTTAATAAACTTTGCCATAATTCTAAATGTGAATCTATGTGACGGAATAAGTTTAAACTCATAAAGCCGGCAAGTTGGAGAAAGCCGGGATATACTGTTCTGCCATAACCAGGATAGTTTGGCGGCACCTTCATTGTAACCATTTTGCAAAACCATTCTAAACTTTTACTTTGAGCAAATTCATTAACTGCTGTAGGGTTTTTTCTAGCATCAATAGGTCCCCCAATCAAAATCATCGAACTCGGCACATTTGGACTATTACTCTCCGACATTAAGCTAATGGCAGCAAGCAGTGGCACAGTAGGTTGGCAAACTGCCATAGTGTGAACATTAGGTCCTATAAAACTGATAAACTCCATTACGTAATCAATATAATCATCCATATCAAAATGCCCTGCTTCAAGCGGCACGAAACTTGCTTCCGTCCAATCTGTAATATAAATATCAGCATATGGTAATAATTCTTGTACGGTTGATCTAAGTAAAGTAGCGTGATGTCCTGCCATGGGTGCTACTATTAATAATTTAGGTAATTCTTTTTGAAAACCTATTTTCTGAAAATGCCTTAGTTCACAAAAAGGCTTTTTTAATATAACTTTTTCATTAATGTTATAGGTTTTATCATCAATAATTGTGTCAAGGATATTAAATTCAGGTTTTGTATATTTTCTAGTCATGCGTTCACAAAGTGTTAAATAAGCATGCATAATTCTTGCAAAACCGTTATCTTCTAGAGACTCATGTTCATACAGTTCTTTTAGAATTTTTATACCTAAATGCATTGGAGCAATTTGTGCTCTAAGCCCCTCTAACACATAATATGTATAATTAGTACTTAAATCATAGTTCATCATAATTTATCCCTAAATCTAAAAATAATTAATATAATTATTTAGTTTAACATCAAAAATTTCTTTAGTAACATTAATTTTAGGATTCACGTCTTAAATTTTTATAGATGCGTGATAATAATGGTCTATTGGACTGTTAACAAAATAGGTTTTTTAGCGAAAATTAATAAGATTTTTGCCGGAATAGTTATTCATATTTCAAAAAAATCTTATAATTTGCAGCAAAAAAGATTTTAATTAGCTTTAAAATTATTTTGTTAACAGTCCGATATATAAATATGTTTACTTTTTCTTCTTGTTTTGATTAGGAAGTTTATTTACGTGGTCATTAATATCAAACCACGTACTATCATTTACTTTTTGTTTTTTATAAAATGTGTCAATATTGTTTATATAATTTTCAAAATCTTTGTTCTCTTCTTCCAATCTATTAACCATATTCCAATCTATTTCCAGTCTTTCTCTAGCCAGCATTAATATCTTACTATATTCAGGATTTGCTATATCCATTAAAATAAAGCCTATACCGTGGCTAGTACACAACATTTCGAGTTCATGCCTAGTATCATTTTGTGTACTTTCAATTAAATCAGCAGCAACTAAATAACCGTCATGTGCCCCTGATGAATTTGATAAAGCCTGAAAAAATATTCTCGTAAATTACTACGGTTGATTTTTATTTTTGCTTCAAAAGACCAAAGCCGTGCTTGTTTTCCTGCATAATATTTAGCACAATCTTTAATTAGTAATCCACATTTTTCATTAAGAACCTCCATACCTACCCAATCTAGATGTAGCCACTTATTACCTTTAGCACCTTGTTGATTTGAAAAAAAATTATGCTAAATAGGCATATTATGAATCTTCAATTTGTTTTGAAGATATAATGCAAATGCATCACATACTTTATACTTCGGTTATTTTATCTTCTTTATTTGTATTTATTTTAGGTTCTGTGGCTTGTTCATTATTGACATAGTAATCACGGTTTTGCGAATAATAAAACTTTATTTTAGGTTTTAGCTCTATTCTAATATTAGGTTCTTGTCTTCGCTCAGCAAAAAGCTTACTACCGCTAATTTCACCTGCATAAATGCCTATAATCTCCTTATCTTTTTCTTCTTGAGTCTTTACTTCTAACAATCTCTTATTTGTACTTGCATTTGCTTTGAGTCTTGCTTATTCAAGGTGCTTTGCTACAAGCAATTAAGCTATGCCATAAGCGGTAAATTTGTGATCTTCACGTTCTTTTAAAAAACCCATGATGGCATTCTTGCGATCAAATTCCATATTAAATATACTAATAATGAAAATACTATAAATAGTTATTTTAAAAATTTCAACTTTAAATTATCAATCTTGAGCAGCGTACACTAGTACGTGAGGATTATTAATAAGAGACTTTGTAGCCAATGTTTCAAATTAAACGAGTATGCTTTTCAAATTTGGAAAATAATGTTTTGAAGTTTTGAGTAGTAACATTTGCTACTTCTTTTGAGGTGATATTTTTGAGTTCAGCGACTTTCTCTGCGACATATCTAACAAAAGCCGGTTCGTTTTGTTTGCCACGCATAGGGGTAGGTGCTAGGTAAGGTGAGTCAGTTTCGATTAATAACCTATCAAGCGGTATATATTTAACTATTTCCTGCAAATCGGTTGCATTCTTGAAAGTTATAATCCCTGACATTGAAATATATAAACCGATATCTAGCATTTTTTCTGCTAATTTTTTTGAAGAGGTAAAGCAGTGTATTAAACCTGGAAATTTGCTGTTACGCATTTCTGATGTTAAAATGTCAATAGTGTCTTCATCTGCTGCTCTTGTATGAACAATAACAGGCAGACGTGTACTAGACGCCGCATGTATATGTGCTACAAACGAATCTTTTTGGAGTGTTTTATCGTAAAGCTGATGATAATAATCAAGCCCCGTTTCACCGATGCCAATCATTTTCGGATGGTTGGTAATCTCTATTATTTCTGAATCCGTAATTAGCATACTGCTTTCATTAACCTCACACGGATGCACACCAACGCTTGCAAAAATATTGTCATATTTTTCGGCTATTTCTAACACAATTTGTAAATCTTCAAGCTTAGTACAGATAGTTTGCATATACTGCACATTATTTTCTAATGCTCTTTGAATGACAGAATCTAAAAGCACCGTGTCATACCGTGGTTTGACCATGGTATCCAAAAAACAACTAGTATTAGTTGTTTTAATATTTTTACTGGATCCCGCTACGAGATCGCGGGATGATAAGTCAGTAAGTAAATTAAGATGACAATGCGAATCTATTAACATGCTACAATACCGATATCATTCCTACGGAAGCAGTAATCCAGTAAAAAATGAATATAAAAGCTAGTATATAGTCTATTTAAAAAAATAGATTCCAGCTCTCGTGGGAATGATATAGAAGAAATTGGAAAGGACATAACAAGATTCATACAACATCCCCCTCAAATCTCGGAAATATTATGGTAGGTTCTAAAATATTGCTACCTGCCCTTAAAGCATAATCACGTATTAAATGCTTAAATAGGCGTTCTTCTTTACTTATCCCTAACTGATTTAGCATTTTATTCGCTGAACTCGGTATAAAAGGCTGAAGCATTATAGCAATATAGCGTAAAACTTCTAGTAAAGTGTATAACACTTCTAGCATTTTATCCGGATCTGTTTTTTTCAAATTCCAAGGTGCTTCACTATCAATATAGATATTTGCTTCTTCAGCTAGATTAATAATATTGTCAAGAATTTTATTAATCTCTGTTTTGTCCATCAATAAAATATTCTGCTCGGCAAATTTACTTGCGGTTTTTAAAATCGGCAGCTCATATATTTTATCTATAACGCTTTGCGTAAGAAGCGGCACTTTACCTTCATTATTTTTATAAACAAAAGCTGTACTACGCTGTAATAAATTACCTATTTTGTTTGACAACTCGCTATTAATACGGGTAATTAAATTACTACGGGCAAAATTGCCATCTGCACCAAAAGTTACTTCACGCATCAGAAAATACCTAATCTGATCAATACCGAATTCATTGATTAACTTAATCGGATCAATGGTATTACCAAGAGATTTAGAGATTTTCTGCCCCTCATTCGTCCACCAACCATGAGCCATAATTGTTTTCGGTAGCGGAATTTCTGCAGCCATCAAAAAAGCAGGCCAATAGACAGTATGAAAACGCAAGATATCCTTACCTACTACGTGTAAATCAGCCGGCCAAAATTTACCGTAACTACTTTGTTCATCAGGATAACCGAGTGCCGAAATATAATTAGCAAGTGCATCAAGCCAAACATAAATCACGTGTTTTTCGTTATTTGGAACTTTTATACCCCAGTTAAAAGTAGTACGTGACACGGATAAATCTTTTAGACCTGATTTAACAAAGCTAATTACTTCGTTACGCCTTGATATAGGTCTGATAAAATCAGGGTTTGCTTCATAAAACTCAAGCAATTTATCTTGCCATTGTGAAAGATTAAAGAAATAGCTTGGTTCTTTAACCCATTCAACTGGAGCACCCGTCGGCGCTAAACCGTCACTCGTAAGTTCCGACTCATCAAAAAAAGCCTCATCTCGCACTGCATACCAACCTTCATAAAATCCTTCATAGATTGTACCGTTATCTAGCAATTTCTGCCAAAAAACAGCTACAGCTTCTTTATGTCTATTTTCCGTGGTCCTAATAAAATCATCATTAGAAATATGCATAACAGCCATCAGATGACGAAAACTCTCCGAGGTCTGATCGGTAAATTTTTGAGGATCAATATTTTTGTTAATTGCTGCTTTTTCTACTTTCTGCCCATGTTCATCGGTACCTGTTAAAAATATTACGTCGAGACCACGAAGGCGCATGAAACGAGCGATTACATCACTTGCAACGCTAGTATAAGCATGACCGATATGAGGAACATCGTTAACGTAATATATAGGGGTAGTAATGTAGTAAGTATTATTCATAAATGCTTTTTTATTAACTCATGTACTTCAGGTGGACTTAAATCTGATGCTTTAATTGTTTTTATTCTCTCAGGAAATCTATTACTTAATGCTTTAAAGCAATCATAGACTTTTTTATAAAAATCTATACCTCTTATGTCAAATTTATTGCTCATATTTCGTGAATTGACTCTCTCAATAGCAGTATCCGGCTCTACGTCAATAAAAAACGTAATCTCCGGCATAAGAGAAGGCATTAAAATTTTGTGCAGATTATAAACTAAATCTATGCCGTTTTCTAGCTCTAATCCTTGATAACATGCAGTCGAGTCAATAAACCTATCACATATTACGACATGTCCATCTTGCAGAGCCGGTATAATTTTCCGTGCCATATGATCATAACGTGCTGCCATAGCTTGCAAAAGCTCAGACATAGGTAATAATGATTCATGAACTAGGATTGCACGCATTTTTTCGGCGACGGCAGTACCTCCCACTTCACGAGTTAAAATAACGTGAGTATTTTGAGATTTTAAATATTCATAGAGCATTTGAGCTTGAGTGGATTTACCGATTCCATCCCCTCCCTCAAATGTAATAAACTTTCCTTGTTTCAAATTATTCATTAATTACAATTACTCTAAGCTATAACTTTTATAATCATATCTCTTAAAAAAATTATTTACAAGTAAGATTACATACTTATATACTCCTAACACAATTAAGAGCAATTATACGAAGCGCAATTTGGAACAGAGCAAGGCATTTTGAAGCGTTTAACCGCAGCGTATATACCTAACGTGCGGATCAAAAGCGAAAAACAACGACGCCAATTTGTCAAATTCAGCAAGTATACATTATAAATTTTACATTACATTATTAATATATGAGCAATTCATTAAGCAAGAGGGATTTTTCTATCATAATCGGTAATGCGATGGACCATTTTGATACTGCACTTTATGGGTTTCTTGTACCGTTACTTGCTGGTATTTTCTTTCCGCATCATGATAAAATTGTCGCCTTAATACTTACCTATAGTGTTCTTGCGACATCTTTATTTACACGTCCCATAGGCTCTTATTGTTTTGGCGTAGTTGCTAAAAAATACGGCGGGGTTTTTGCTTTATCTCATTCTCTAATCGGAGTTGCTTTAACAACTAGCTTAATAGGTCTAATCCCCTCTCATACGCACATAGGCTGGCTTGCACCGCTATTATTAGTTGTGCTTAGAACGTTGCAAGGAGTATATTCCGAGGGTGAATGTGCTATTGCTAAATTATATATTCTAGAGAATAAAGACGAAAAAAAAGCATTTAAAGCTTCTTACCTTTATCAAACCTCTACAATGCTTGGTATTATTCTTGCTTCATTTATCAGCAGTATAGTTTTAAATCTAGAGTATAATGAATATTGGCGTTTATGTTTCATATTTGGCGGACTTATAGCCCTTATAGGTTATTTTTTAAGGAAGAGCGAGGATATTATAGTAAGACCATCATTGTCAAGCCACGGGCTGACAATGAGATCCTCGCCTCGCAATGACGTGGTATCATCGCTATTACTCGACTTAAACACAATTTGGAACAATAAACTAAGTATCTTACGTATTAGTTTTGCCGTAGGTTTCTCATATATTACCTATATAGTGCCTTGCGTCTTTATGAATAGCTTTATTCCGCTTATCACTGATATATCGCTTGAAACAATGATGAAATCTAATACGGAATTTCTGATTTGTGATATGATTATGATTCCGATAATTGGTCATCTAACAAAAAAAGTCCATTACCTTAAAATATTGAAGGGTACTCTCATTATCATGAGTTTAAGCATAATTCCTTTATGGTTTTTCTTAGATAATTCGTCTATATGGTATGTTAATTTCGTACGTATTTGGATTATAATACTCGGTGTTGGCTTCTTAGCACCATTGAATTGCTGGCTAAATAATTTGTTTAAAACTGCCGATAAATATATGTTAGTAGGTATCGGCAGTAGTATAGGCTCTTCACTGATCGGACGCCTTACCCCGTCAATCTGCCTAATGCTTTGGCATGTAACCGGCATCTCTTTATCAATTGCGGTTTACATAACTGTAATATCAATGGTAACCTTATGGGCTGTTAGAGGAGTTATTGCACAGGTCAATGTCATGCATGCATAGGCGTGGCTTTGCTTATAGTACTGGACAGTTTTTACTTTATGTCATTTCTGCGGAAGTGGTCATCCAGAAAAAAGCATCACTACAGCAAGCTTTTTGAATTAAAAGCTTGATTTATCTCGCTTTATGCTGGATACCAGCTTGTGCTAGTATGACATCCGGTAAGGTTGCTATTAAGTTGACACTCGTCTGCTTGCGCATGAATGACATCAAGCACATTATCTAATCCCTAATAAGACTGTTGTTAGTACAAGAATTTAATAAAACACCATACTCAAAAGTACCCCGACATAATTATTAGCTCTGAACCTTGTCATACAATAATCAGGATTTTTTATATCAAGCGTCGCTACTTGCAATATCAGTAAAATTAAAGCAGCTAAAATAGGTAAATAGTCGATATTACGGTTAGCTATCTTTGTTGCTAGGGTAAATAGTAATATAAAAACTATATAGCATACATCAAGCCAAAATTTAGGATGCTTGTTTTCTAAATATATGCTTAAAGATTTCACTCCTATTTTCTTATCGTCTTTTATATCCATATAGCCGTAAATCGTATCATAACCGGTTGCCCAAAAACAGCATGCTAAATATATAATAATTGCTGCTAAATCAAGTTTATCCTGAACTGCCGCATACGCTATTAATGCCCCTAGATTAAAGGTAAATCCCATAAATATTTGCGGAAAGTAGGTAATACGTTTCGTTAGCGGATATAGGCTAATCATTATTACCGCAAAAAAACCTGTATATATGGCTGTTTTGTTTAAAAGTAGCAATATACAAAGCGAGATAATACTAAGAATAAAAAGTATAAAAATAGCATAAGAAACAGATAAAGCACCGCTTGCTAAAGGTCGGTCTTTAGTCCGTGTAACATGTTTATCAAATTTTCTATCAAATATATCGTTAATAATACACCCGCTACTCCTTGTCGTTATACTCCCTAAAATAAATAACGGTAATAAATAAGCTAATTCCGTGTTAGAAGGGTTTGCAAGCAGCAATCCAAATAAAGCAGGGAAAAAAACCAGCAAATAAGCTACCGGCTTATCTACCCGCATTAATTTTAAAGTAAGTAAAAGTTTATTTGGCATTTCTATTGTTTATTAATTCTTTGGCACGTTCTGTTTTAAGACCTTATCTGTAAAGATATTGTAAAACTAATTAAATTCTTTTTTACTGCAAATTATAAGATTTTTTGAAATAGGAATTGCTATTGTTGCACAAATCTTATCAATTTTCGATAAAAAAGTTCTTTAATGATCAATTAAAATATTTTTACAGATAGGCTCCAGCTCTTCAATAGTTGGGAGTTCACTTTTTATCTCGTCAGGTATATTTTCAGTGATTTTATACTCTGTAAGTCCAATAGGTTTACTCATATCACGCAATACATATTCTACAAGTATATTATTTTTTGATTTGCATAAAATTAGCACAATAGACGTGTTATCGTTTGGATGCTTTAAAATATCATCTAAAACCGATAAATAAAAATTCATTTTACCAGCATATTTTAGTTTAAAATCCTTATCTTTAAGCTCACTTACTACAAAACGACGAAGTTTTAAATGATAGAATAATATATCAATATAGCATGTTCTACTATTTCTAAATGATATTGTCTGCCAACAAAAACAAAACCAGCTCCAAGCTCAATTAAAAATTTTTCTATATGTTTAGTGAATTATTTTTATACCTCTCTTTCATGTGCTGTATTCCATATACTTAAAAAATCAAAAACATATGGGTATTTGAACGTATAATGTGCTAGATCAGATTGAGGAGAGGCTAGTTTACTTTGAAAGTTTGTTATTGCTTGTCCTTGTCTTTTATGTAACTCAAGTTCAATTTGCATAGTAAGTACACTACGTGACCAACAATATTCAACAATTTTTTTCATATAAAAGATTTGGTGTTTTCTATCTTTTACTTTATCTAGTAAAAGAACTATATGAAACCACGTCAATTGTGCAGCAAGCTGCTGCACAAATTCTAAATCCCTATACTCTTGAGCAAAACGTCTCATATATTTTTAAGGTTTCTGCTGCTAAATCCTTTTATTTCAGGAAATGCATAATGTAGATCACGGCTTAAATTATCTATTACTTTCGCACCCTAACCATATTTGTTCTGTCGTTTAAGAATTTCATTACCTATATGATGATATAGCTTTATTAACTCACTATTTACTGACCTTGCAGCTTGATAACGACTTTCAGATACTTGAATTTTTAATTGCTCTACAAATTTTAAATACTCTGAATTAATGATATTTTGATCCCTAAAATTTCTATTGGCATTATTATATACATGGATTTTTATATTTTCAATTATTAGCAATAGTTCTATTGTCATAATCGCATATAACCTTTATAATGAGATTCCTGAATCAACTATAAAATCTATGACAGAATTTCCGAAAAATTATAATTTTACAGAAAATGAAAAAAAATGGCAGCAAATTTGGCAAGCGCAGCAAATTTATGCTTATGATCCAAATATTTCAAAAGAAGAAACCTATGTAGTTGATACGCCGCCTCCGACGGTTTCAGGGCAGTTACATATCGGGCATGTTTACAGCTATACGCAAACGGATTTTATTGTACGATTTCAGCGTATGATCGGTAAAAATATCTTTTATCCTATGGGTTTTGACGATAATGGTCTACCAACCGAGAGACTTGTTGAAAAACAGAAGCAGATCAAAGCTTATAATATGGGCAGAGACGAGTTTATAAAAATTTGTGAAGAGGTAGTAGAAAGTGAAGAAGAGAAGTTTAGAAGGCTATTTAACCAAATAGCTTTATCGGTTGACTGGAGTTTAGAGTACCAAACTATCAGTCCGTTATCACGTAAAATATCACAAATGTCTTTTCTTGATTTAGTGAAGAAAGGTAAAATTTATCGTAATGATCAGCCGATATTGTGGGACCCGGTAGATGGTACGGCTCTTGCTCAAGCCGATATTGAGGATAAGGCAAAAACCTCTTTCATGAATTATATTATTTTTAAAACTGAGCAAGGAGAGTCTCTTACTATAGCAACTACCAGACCTGAGTTATTGCCTGCTTGCATCGCCGTATTTTATCACCCTGATGACAAGCGTTATAAGCATCTAGCATGTAAATCAGCTATAACACCGCTTTTTAATGAAAAAGTTCCGCTGCTTGCCTCTCCTTTAGTACAACAAGATAAAGGTACAGGTTTAGTTATGTGCTGTACATTTGGTGATCAAACGGATATTACTTGGTGGAAGACGCATAATCTACCTTTAAAAACTATTATCACTAAAAAAGGTACAATAAATTTCCCTCACAATATTGCTATAGACGGTTTGAAAATTAAAGAAGCACGAATAAAAATAATAGATATTTTAAAAGAACAAAAGTTGATTACTAAACAAGAAGAAATTACCCAAACCGTTAAATGTGCTGAGAGGTCTGGTGCTCCTCTTGAGATACTAACGGTGCCGCAATGGTTCGTTAAAACGATATCACATAAAGAAGCATTACTTAAAAGAGCAAACGAACTAAACTGGCGTCCTAACAATATGAAAATTCGTTTAGAGAATTGGATTAATGCCATTAGTTGGGATTGGTGCATAAGTAGGCAGCGTTATTTTGGTGTGCCTTTCCCTGTTTGGTACTCTAAAAGAGTCGGCGAAGAAGGTAAGATTTTATATGCCGATATTTCGCAGCTACCTGTCGATCCATTAAAAGATTTACCTATAGGTTATAGTAAGGAGGAAGTAGAGCCTGATTTAGATGTTATGGATACTTGGGCAACAAGCTCTGTTTCACCTCAACTTTCGACGCATTGCATCTCTGACAATTTCGCTGTTAATAAAGATAGACACAATAAATTATTCCCGATGGATTTAAGACCGCAAGCACACGAAATTATCAGAACTTGGGCATTTTATACTATCTTAAAAGCTCATCTACACCAAAATACTCTACCGTGGGGAAATATCATGGTTAGTGGTTGGTGTTTAGCTGAAGATCGAAGTAAAATGTCAAAATCTAAGGGCAATGTTTTAGTTCCTGAAAAGCTGCTAGAGCAGTACGGTTCCGATGTAATACGTTATTGGTCGGCAAATTCAAAACTAGGTGCTGATACCGCCTATTCCGAAGACGTTATGAAAAACGGCAAACGACTTGTTAATAAGCTGTGGAATGCCTGTAAGTTTATTTTTATACATTGTAATAAACTAAAAGATGTAGATAAAAAAGCAAGCTTGTTCGATATTAAAGAACAAATCACTAATGAATTTGATCAGTGGATGATTAATAAGTTAGTGGAATTAGTTAACGCGGCAACAAATGAGTTACAAAACTATGAATACGCAAATGCTATGCATCTGACGGAAAAGTTTTTTTGGGTGATATTTTGTGATAATTATTTAGAGATAAGTAAAACAAGAAGCTATGATGAAGAAAATAAAAACCCACAAGGACAGTATAGTAGCATATTAACTTTATATCATGTGATGCAAATTTTACTGAAACTATTTGCACCGTTTATACCCCATATTACTGAAGAGTTATATCAGATATTATATAGTGAGAATTCTATTCACGTTAAAGGTAACTGGGTTAATTACGGTGACTTACACTATGGAATCGATGTAACGCAATCGGAAGGATTAATTGCAATCCTAGATATCGTCAGAAAATTCAAAGCTGAGAATAATCTATCTATAAAAGCTCCAATAAAACTGCTTGAAGTTAGCGGCATAGAATTATCTGCAGAGCTAACGGAAGATTTAAAAAACGTCACATCAGCAGAAGAAATACAATTTGAGGGCCAAGGTGATAAAATTAAAGTCAATGTTATCTTTTAAAAATATTATAGGCTTAATATTAATTATATTTGCCGGTAGATTTTTTTATATTAGAACATAACTGGCGATATGTAACCTTAAGTGATGAACAAGTAAAAAAATATAGAATTAGCGAGACAAAAGCTATCGCCCTTTATCAGCTAATGAAAGATACTCATGAGCTCCTTGAGAAGAATAATATTAATTATTGGACAGAAGGAGGCACTCTGCTTGGAGCCGTTAGACATCAAGGTATAATTCCTTTTGACGATGATTTAGACATCGGTATTATGCATGAAGACGAAATATTGCTGCAACAAATATTACCGCAATTTGAGCAACTCGGTTATGCTGTTTCCTACGAGAGAACTTATAATATATGCAAAAAAGCTTGTCAAGACAAATTTATATATACTAATTTAGCAGCTCGGGATAAGTATCCGAAGAGTTCATTTTATGATAATGAATTATATCCTTTAAAAAAATATAGATTCGGTAGTATATAGGTTTATGGTCCTGCTGATCCTATAGAAAATCTAAATAGGCAATATCCAGAATGGGATAAGTATGCAGTGATAAAGCATTCCCATAGCTTACATTTACCTTTTTTATCTAATATCGAGCAAAAAACCAAATTTATATTAACGCCGGAATTATTAAAACCTGCTCAGCCATTCGGACCTCTAGCAGATAAAGTGAATATAGTCAATTCAGCTACATTTATTGGTATGCACGAGGATATGGCTTATAATTAAATGTTGAAATTGTTAAGATTATTTCGATATCAGTAACAAAATAGTCATATGATTTACATTTGACTAAATTACCTTTTTTTTCGCAAAAATTAATATCACACAAATTGAGATAAGAAAGTAATAGCCAGTACTATCAATAAGCCCGGTTCATCAAATCAAGAGCCCGAAATAGCTTGTTGATTTTGAACCACTTGAAAGCTAAATTCAGGTTTAAGTAATTCATGAAAATATTTTAAGCTTGAAGAAACGGTTGAGTCACTTACTTTTGCCTCCACTAAAATCCATGGGTGGTTATCTTTTGTTATTACTAAATTGACTTCACATTTTTGTTTATCACGAAGATAATATAAACCAAAATCACCAAGCCATGTTTCGTTCCAAAAATATACTGCTTTTAAAAGGTGAGCAGCTACAAAATTTTCAAATCTTGCTCTTATATCTTTTATTTACGACCAATCCCAAAGGTAAATTTTTGGCTCTTTTATCAAGCTCCTTACAACATTTTTAGACCAAGGATTGATGGTAAAACAATAATAATGCTTTTCTAGCAAAGAAAGCCATCTTCTTATTCTTATTGTGTGGTCTGAAACCCTAACTTTGTTAACAAGATTTGTATAGTTTATTAATGAACCGGCTTGGTCGTTTATAATGGTAGCAAGTAATTCTAACGCATAAATATTGTATATATGTTCAGTATTTCTTACATCTTCTCTAAATAATTGCGCGAATCTTTTATTACTCCATATTCTATGCAATTTAGTTCTTGCTTTTAAATAACTTTCTGCAAATCCTCAAAAATTTATTAAAGCTTCAAATGCATCTATAGTGATATTTTTAGGACTTGTTATATAATCAATGTTATTATCAAAGTTTTTAGCTATTTCAGATACCGATAATGGATGCACGGTTAAATTTATATAACGCCCCATTATGCTATCGCCGCCTTTTATATATATAATTTAGCACTACCTATTATAATAAATTCAATATGTTCTCCGAATTTATCATAAAATCCTTTTACAAGATTTTTCCAATCTTTACATTTATGAATTTCATCTAATATTAAACATGGTTTCTTATAGGATATAGTAGAAAGTCACTTTTCAAAAAGTTCTGTATGTTTATTTAAGATTTTATTTCTATCTTCAAGATAATCCCAATTTAGGTAAATTGAATTGTGATTAGGCTTGATTACTTGTTTTGATATTGTAGTCTTTCCTAGCTGCATTGCGCCGCTTATCAATACAAGTTTACCGTAATTTGTTAGATATTATGCAACTTGCTTTTTATATAACCTATACATTATAATATCTCTATAAGTGTTGCCCCCACCGCTGTCATACCGTTGTTTGACCACGGTATCCATAAAAATAATAAAAAATACTAGTATTTTTTAACTGGATCCAGCGATCAAGTTAGCTAGGATGACAATCTACGGGTAATGCTATAAATTCATAAAAATATGATAAGTAAATGTCGCAATAGTTAAGACTGTTCCGATATTTATAACGCAATGCTCACATGAATTACAAAATATATGCCTTATTTATTAGCGGTTACCGCAGCTATTCTGCTTATTTTACTAGCTTTAATCATCTTATTTTATGTAAAAACTAAAACCTTAAAAAGGCAACTACAATTCTTATCAGAGCAGAATTTAGAAATTAGCAATAACAACCAATTATTGCACCAAGAAAAAATAGGATGTTTGCAAAAAATTGAGCAATTGAAGTGCAAAGTAGAATATCAAGAACAGACTATTAAGGATTCAAAAAAAATAAGAGAAGAATCATTTTCATCGGCTAAAGCTGCTTTATTTGACCTTGGGAAAGATTTGTCCAAGCAATTAATAGAGATACATAAAATGGAAAACACAGCGACAAGAGAGCTGGCCGAGCAAAATATCGCTACTGCTTCAGGAAAATTTAATAGCGAGTTTGAGAGATTGATTACTATGGTAGGAGCATTACATAAAGATATAGAGCAATCAAAAGATACCGTTGATTTGATAAAACAGTCGCTACTTTCTCCTATCGGTGCGGGGTTACTTGCTGAAATTACGCTTGAAAATATCCTAAAATCGTCAGGCTTACGTCCTAACCTAGATTTCATTATGCAATACGGTCTGACTACAACAGATAGCGGGAAGCTAAGACCTGATGCTATTATTTTTCTTCCTTCCGATAATTTAATGGTCATTGATTCCAAAGCTTCAAAGTTTCTAGTTAATGAGCAGGATAATAGCGGGAATCTCAGCAAAACTATGAATTATCATTTAAAATCTCTAGCTAATAAAGACTATGCTGCAAATATTGTAACTAATCTAAACAAAAAGGATCAGAACTTTAACAACGTTATTACTTTAATGTTTTTACCAACTGAACAAGCGGTCGAGAAAGTCATTGCAGCCGACCATGAATTTTTACAGAAAGCTTGGCGCTGTAATATCTTTCCAGTAGGACCTGCTGGGCTTATGAATATGCTATCATTTGCAAAATTTCAAATTACCGACCATCGTCGTTCAGAAAATTATAAGGTAATCATTGAAGAAGTAAGAAAACTATTAAGCTCTATAGGTACTATGGCTGATTATTCTCAAAAGATCGGTAATAATATACAAAATATGGTTACTAATTATGATAAATTTGCTGCCTCGTTTAATCGTAATTTTATGTCAAGAGTGAAGAACATTAACAAGCTTGGCATTGATTCAGGAAATAAAGCAATGCCTGCGGCCTTAGAGCGTTATCAAATCGTTTCCTCTAAATCTGAGATTATCGAAGTAGAAGCCGCAAATCCACCACAAATAGAAGAAAAATTATAGAGGTATACTATAACTTTACCTATAATGCTCATAACGGATAATTTGTGGTGGATTCATAAATATCCTTGCATTATGCTTAGAACGCATACACTCATGCAGATACACATGTTCGCAATCGTCTTTTATAGAATCGTAAAAACAGTTTTCGAAGAATTGTCGTTTATATGGCAAGACTCTTAAAACACGCATTTACCGGTAGTAAATCTGAATCCGGAGGATATATTTTCTGCATTAGAAGAAGGTTTTCCGTATCAAAATAACTCTTACCGGTTTTTATGCTATACTCATGTGGTGTATAGGAAAATGCTTCATTACGCAATGTGAAAGCATCATACATTTGCCCTGTGGGATATTATTATGCATATTAGCTACGTGTGTAAGGATTTGTTCCATAGTAAATTTATCGAGATACATCTTATGAGCTTTGTTGCCTTTTCATAAGCTTCTTCACGATGAGACTTCAGCCATTCTAAATGCTGATTTATTTGAGAGTATATTTCCTCAGGAGATTTGTGTAAAGTTTCTATATTATAGTATATTATCACCAAAAGTTGCTTTTGCCCATGTCATTGCGTCAACAATTACCAATGCTGAAGCACTCACAAGTTCTAAAACTTGTACAGAAGGAAAGTTATCCATAATATGATCTTCTGAATGCAATGCTAAACCAATACCACTTTTTCTTATTGTATAAACAAATAACTGAGCGTCATAAGGTATAAATCCTCTATATGAATTAAGCAGTAACAAACCTGCTCTAGGACCATACATATCTACATCATTACGTTTATCAAGTAGTTTATATAATTTTTTATATTTGAGACCAGAGCGAGTATTATCCCAATTATAATCACACATAAATAACCTCGAATCATTAATTTTAATAAACTCTGTTTTAGGTCGTGAAAACTTGAAACCAATTATAGGTATGGCAATATCTTCATAATATTGATTAATTTTTTTTAAAATCCGTAACAGCAACTAATCCATAAGATTTAATAGGTTTAAGACAATAATAGGGAACCAAAGCAATATCTATCAAATATTTAGCATTATTTCTCAGACAAGGAAAATGTAAAATAACATAGTGTCTAATATCCACAACCTTAGCAAAATCACCTGCGGATATAGTAACATCATGATTAAATTGCCTAACTATACTATACATTCTTAAAATATCTATCGGATGCATATTAGTGCTGATTACAGTAAATAATGATTCCCACCCAAGATTATTCATTGCTTGCTGTATCCTCATACATGCCAAACGATCATGCCTGCATAGTATTGCAATTCTGTAAGGAACATTTGGATTTTTAGGAAGCTGTACGATATAATTGTACTTTTCGCACTATTTCTGTAATGAAAGGGACAAAAAATTATAATAAAACCCCTGATATAGATCGTTGCGATATATACCATTTTTTCCTAGATCATAAATTTCTAATAACAAATATATTGGTACTGCTAATAATATAAATGGAAAAATTAACACAAGTTTTGATTTATTTTGAATACGCATCAATACTATAAAAAAAGAAGTTAGTAATATTGTAATTTTTTATACTAGATTCTGTCTACTTTTAATAGAATAATCATAATTAATCAAATGTCCATAGAACCTAGACATGGTACTTCTTCTGTAGGTTCAATATCAATAACTGTATCATCATTTGTGCCTGAGTCAATTTTATTAAGCCAAGTAATGGTAGTAGCAGTTTTCTCAGCAATATTTTTACCTACACTACTTATTGCATTACCAACATTTAAATCCGATATAGCAGTTGTGAAAACATCTATTAAAGTTGCAAGACTTAAGAAGTTTAAATCTTTAATAGACCCAAACATTATTAAGGGTACTATCGCTACAGTCAATCTTGCCGCATCATGATAGTAAAATTTTTGAAAAAACACATCATTAGTTAATTTTTCGCCCTTTATTGCCACAATATGTTGATACTAATCAAAAAGCAAGACGTATTAATTTAACAGAAGTGGAGGCATAAAACATTGGATCTTCATAAAATTCTAATTCTGGATTATGAAAATACAAACAGATATAATCTAAAATCAGTGTGGCTATTGCCGAACACATAGCACTACTCTTCAATCCATGATAGGTACTAATGTCTGATTCAATATTGTTAAAATCTATATCTTGATTGATAAGTTTATTATATATTGACTAAAGTTTTATTTGCGTATTATTATCTTGTTTAGAATATTTATATAGTCACTGAAAATATAGCTTGGGTGATTGTACAGCCATCTCTTGTTAACGCAAGTGGTTGTTACGGTGGTACCTCACTATTTAGGCATATTGCAATATTACCATACTTTATTCCTTTAATAGGCGATTGTTTGCAACAATTTCAACCTATTCATATTGATGATTTAACGAAAGTAATTATTCACTGTATAGAAATGGAATGGAAAATCTACAAATTATTAAGAATAGTTGAACCAGAATAGTTACCATGAAGGATATCTTGCTTGGATTTAGAAGATGGCTTGGAGTTAATACTGGAAGACTAATTAAAATTCCTCTAATATTCATCAAAATAGCAGATAAATTAGAGAATTTTCTAAACATAGGACCCATTAATTCTACTGCGTATAATATATTATTTCAACCTAATATTGCTGATAAAAAAAGATTTTATCAATTTTACTTCTATAATCCCTAGAAACTTGCAACAAGGTTTTGCAACCGAACCTTTAACCGTACAATCCCCATATGGCACGCTATGCTTTATTTGCTAAAACCTGTGATAACAATTGTCTTATGGCTATTTTGTATAATGACAGGAATTATTGCAAGCATTTTTTCTTATGATGCTAGTATGCACATTATAATATCACTAGGATTTGATAAACCAATAGCACATTACATATTATATGGAATCTGCTTTACGGATATTATTCTTGGAATTCTACTAATTATCAAAAATAAGATAAGTAGAATATGTAGTTTACAAATTTTAATCCTAACTTATACTCTACTATTAACATATCTTAAACCAATATTGTTGCTAGATCCGCTTGGTCCGATATTTTAAAAATATTCCAATAATATTACTTACTTTAGTATTAATGGCGATAGAACGAGATAAATAATGGATTATCTTTTTATAAAAACTATTCATATTATTAGCTCTACCATTTTATTTGGTACTGGAATCGGTACTGCTTTTTTTATGTAGTTGGCAAATAAAATCGGCGATTTGAATGCAAAGGCATATGCAGCTCGCACTACAGTTATAGCTTATCTTCTTTTTACTACTCCAACTGTGATAATTCAACCGGTGAGCGGCATAGTCAATATGCTGGGTTATAATTATTCTAATTTATGGCTTATCTTAACTTATATCGGATACATAATCGCCGGTAGTTGTTGGCTTCCGGTATTATGGATTCAAACTCAACTACGAAATATGGCACTTGAAGCATGAAAGCAGCGAACTCCCTTACAGGAAAAATATTATAAATTATTTAAATAATGGTTCTAGCTATGCTGGCAAGCATTTATCAGTTTTATTATTACTTTTTTCTTAATTGTATTAAACCCTTATAGTACTAGTTTAGGATAACTATTCGGTGTCATCCCGTGGCTTGTACCACGGTATCTAAAGAACAGCTTAAAGTACCAATAATTTTAGTCTTTTTAACTGGATACCGTGGTCAAGCCACGGGATGACACCTAATGCGTTTTTCGATACACGCAGGCAAGTCCGTAAGAATTACATAGCGAGGAAACAATATTTACGCTGGTATATCTTCAATCATCGATTGTTTTTTGTTTGATTTTGTAGAAATAAGAGATGTCATTATCGGTTCTACTAAGCCGTTAACTACCTCTTTTGTAATAGTAACACGCTGTTTTTTTAGCTCAGCAACTTTATACATACTATCAAGCAAAAGATGCTCAAGTATTGAACGAAGCCCTCTTGCTCCAGTCTTTTTAGCCAAAGCTTTTTCAGCAATAGCTTCTAGTGCAGAATTTTCAATTACAAGCTCAGTATCATCAAGCTCAAATTGTTTCTTATATTGCTTTACTATGGCGTTCTTAGGCTTAGTGAGAATTGTAATTAAAGCTTCTTTGTCTAACTCATCTAAAGTAGTAACGATGGGTAACCTACCGATAAATTCAGGGATTAAACCGAATTTAGTTAAATCCTCAATCTCTAGGGATTTAAGAATCTCACTATTATTTTTCTCTTTATCTATATTTACGTTAGCTGCAAAGCCTATAGAACTATGATTAGTTCTTGAGGTTATAATGCTATCAACCCCCATAAAAGCACCACCACAAATAAATAAGATATTTGAAGTATCTAACTGTACGAAATCTTGTTGCGGGTGTTTCCTACCGCCTTGAGGAGGCACAGAAGCAACTGTGCCTTCCATAATTTTAAGTAATGCCTGCTGTACTCCTTCGCCCGATACATCACGTGTAATAGAAGGATTCTCTGATTTACGTGCAATTTTATCAACTTCGTCAATATAAATTATACCTTTTTGTGCTTTTGCTATATTAAACTCAGCTGCTATCAATAAGCGTAGTAATATATTCTCAACATCTTCACCAACATAACCGGCTTCCGTTAAAGAAGTAGCATCCGCCATAGTAAAAGGTACGTCTAGAATTTTAGCAAGCGTTTGAGCAAGTAAAGTTTTGCCTGAACCGGTAGGACCAATCAATAAAATATTTGACTTATTAAGCTCAACGTCATTATTGCCGGATTGTACATATTCAAGTCGCTTATAATGGTTATAAACCGCTACTGCTAAAATCTTTTTAGCTTGGTCTTGCCCAACTACGTAATCGTTTAGAATTGCACATATTTTTTGCGGTGTTGGAATTGAAGAAGTAATTTGCTTTAACGCAACTCTACTTTCTTCTTTCATAATATCCGTACATAAATCTATACATTCATCACAAATAAATACTGCAGGACCTGCTATCAGTTTTTTTACTTCATGTTGTTTTTTACTACAAAACGAACAAATCAATTCTTTTTTATCAGCTTCTACTACCATTAACTTTCTTTTTTATGTTTATACTCACTGTCATCACGTGTCTTGACCACGGGATGACAGTACAATTCATACAACCCTACCATACATATAATAATCTTTATGCTCATTTGCAACTATTTCGTATTTCTTAAGGATTCCCTCCCTAGCAAAACCGCATCTCTCAAGAAGATTACTTGAACGCAAATTATCAGTAATTACTGTTGCTTGGACTCTTACAATGCCTATATAATCAGCAAATTTTAAAATATTCTTTATAGATTTTAACATCATACCTTGACCCCAAAAATTAGGATCTAGGTCATAACTTATCTCTGCTCTATGATGTTCTAGATTTATTATATTAAAACCGGCAGTACCTATTAATTTATTATCGTCTTTAAGGGCAATTCCCCAATAAACGCTTCTATGATTTTTATATAAACTAGACCAATAACGTATTTCTTCTCTAGCTTCTTCTAAGTCTTTAGGTCTATTACTATCAGTTATATAAATAGCCATTTCCGACTTACTCATATAATGAAAATAATCTTGTACATCACTTTCCACTAATTCCCTTAGTACTATATTTTCTAAATCAAGTACAGGAAAAGGCGCATATAAATATCCTCTATCTATCATAATACTTCAAGTCGTTATACTGCTTGTATTGCATATTTTGATAGGCGAGTGAGCGGAGCGTACACATAGCACGTGAGCATCACGAGTCCTTGATAAAAAGAAAGAGCAATTCTTGAAATACAAGCAGTATTTATCATACATATTTAATTGGGTCTTGTATATTATTCTTTTTAAAAGCATCAAGCCTTATCATGCAAGCAAGGCAATTACCGCAAGATGAATCATCTTCAGTAGGTTCATAACATGATATAGTATTTTTGTAATCTACACCAAGCTTAAGACCTGTTCTAATTATTTGCTCTTTAGTCATATCAATTAAAGGCGTATGAATAGTAATTTTTTGACCCTGTATTCCAATACTGGTTGCTAAATTTGCCATTTTTTCAAAAGATTTAATATATTCAGGACGACAATCAGGATAATTTGCTGAATCGCTTGTATGCACACCTATAAAAATATCTTTTGCTCCTATTACTTCTGCATACCCTAGTGCATAGCTTAAAAATATCGTATTACGAGAAGGCACGTAAGTAACCGGCACATCTTCAGGTACTGCGTTTACATCATGATAATGCGGAACATCTATATTATCGTCGGTTAAAGCAGAACCACCGAAAGCTCGTAAATCTATATCAACAATCTTATGCTGCTTGACGTTATATTCTTTTATAAGCTCCTTAACTTTCCGAAGCTCTGCATTATTACGTTGTCCGTAATTAAAACTCATAGAATGAATTTCATACCCTATTTCTCTTGCCATTGCAAGAACCGTAGCAGAGTCTGCCCCGCCGCTAACTAACATAACTGCTTTTTTCATTGTTTACCGATAAAGTTAATTTTTGGAATACTAGAGCATTTAAACTAATTTTTGCTCTAAGTGCTTCAAGTACTAAAGCTCGATACACACGTTTATCTACTCTAACATTAAACTGCCCGCTATACTCTTGCCTAGAGGGTGCTAAAGTAATAGATTGATTATGACTTATATAACTTTCTTTTATTAAAGTCCAAGCTTGTTGTAATTATTGTAGTGCTTTTTCAGGTGCATTGCCAAAAGCCGATACGTTCAGTAGCTCTTCAAATCTTGCTAGCCGATCTCCATCCGTATCTTTAAAAAGCTCTATAGTAAACCCGTCAAATGCGTCATTTGTTTTCATCTTCCTTTCCTTTTTCAAAGTTTTAAAATTGTTGAACTTGATATTCTTGTGCAATATTTCCAAAAGTTTGAATAGATAATCTATCTCCTTTGGGTGAGTACCAAATCTGATGGCTACCTTTTTGTCTATCTTTAATCCAACCACACTTAGTCATTAAAGTATGACATTCAGAGAAACTGCATCCTTTAGGATTTTGTTTAGCTGTATTTATCAGTTTTATATACTGATTTATATTGTAACTATGCATAGTTACAATATATAAGTCAAATAATATATGTTAATACAATAAATATTCTTGACTAAATCCTTCTGATAATCTAAATTTACGTTGTTAGTTTATGGCGGGTGTAGCTCAGTTGGTTAGAGCATCAGGTTGTGGTTCTGAGGGTCACGGGTTCGAAACCCGTCACTCGCCCCATATTTTTGGATTGTTGCCGTCATTGCGAGGAGCGAAGCGACGCAGCGATCTGGTACAAACGTCCTGGGGAGTGCGACACTCCTTTTAGTCACTTGCAATGACATTTTTTCTTATGGATATCAAACTTTTGTATAGGATGATTAAGTATTTAAAGTTCTATAAAAAAGACTTGATAGTCGTTATGGTTTCTTTACTTAGCGTATCAGCTTCATTATTACTAATCGGTAGTGTTTTTAGGAATTTAGTTGATAACGGCTTAAGCCAAGACCATATTTTATCGGTTGATAAATCCATATTATATATTTGTTTATTAATTACCATCTTAAGTATTGCTAGTTTTTTCCGTTCATATTTTATCAATAATATTGCTGAAAAGGCAGTTAATCAAATAAGAAAAGAAGCTTATAGTAATTTAATTAATTATGAAATTGAAGAGTTTGAAGAACTAAAAATCGGCGATATCATTTCACGCCTAACAAATGATATAGATCAAATATCTACGCTCATAGTTAATTTCTTATCTTTTTTTATTCGCAATTCAGTGATGTTAATTGGCGGCGTTACTTTAATGTTTTTTGAAAGCTTTAAACTTGCTTCTATAGTAATTATTACCATTCCTGTCTTATTAATTCCTTTAATTAAATTCGGCAAGCATGTTAAGGCTTTATCTAAAAAAGCTCTAGAATCTAAGTCACTTTTAGCATCGGATATTGATGAAACTTTTAATAATATTAGAGCTATCTATGTTTTCAACAATCAAACAAATAAAATTGCCCATTTTGATACTAAACTACAAAACTATTTAACATACTGCAAAACCCGTTTAAAAATTCGTGCTTTATTCTTTGCAATTTCAATAGCCGTTATATTTCTTGCAATTACTTTAGTTGTTTGGATTGGAGCTTTGGATATAGTCAAAGGGCATTTATCCGCAGGACAAATTATATCGTTTATTTATTATGCAATTATTGCCGGAGTGAGCTGCGGCGGCATTTTTGAGCTACTAAGCGAAATACATTTGCCTGTTACAGCCCTTGAGCGAATAATTACAATTATAGATAAGACGCCTATAACACATAATAATTATTTAGAGTTAAATAATTCCAACGCAGTATCAATCGAATTTAGAAATGTTAATTTTACCTATCATTCAAGACCTCATTTAACAATTATCAATAATATGTCTTTTAAGATAAATGCTAATCAGTTTGTTGGTATTGTAGGCAGATCAGGCGGAGGCAAAAGTACTTTGATGCAGTTATTGCTACGTTTTTACCGGCAAGAAAGCGGTACTATTCTTATTAACGATCAAGATATAACTCTTTTAAATCCTACTGAAATTCGTAAATTAATTGCCTATGTTCCTCAAGAAGCAAGCATTTTTTCCGGCACTATAAGGTCTAATATTATATTCGGTAATAATGAAGCAAACGACGACGAAATAAATGAGATACTAAAAATTACAGGAATAGAAGAATTTTCTGCTACACTTCATGACTGCATCAATGCTAAAATAGGTGAAAAAGGCGTTAGATTATCAGGAGGACAAAAACAAAGGATAGCTATTGCTAGAGCATTAATACATAAACCACATATCCTACTTCTTGATGAAGCAATGAGTGCTTTAGATACGATGAGCGAGCAGAAATTATTAAATTCTATCAGAAACATAATGAAAGGAAAAATTATTATATCAATTGCCCACCGGATTAGTAGTATAGAATCTGCTGATAATATCTTAGTAGTAGATAAAGGAGCAATAGTTGCTGAAGGATCACATAATAATTTATCTAAAAACTCAGAAATCTATCGCAATATTTGCAAAGAACAGTTAACAGTATAAAGGGATATGCCATTGTTACGTGGATACTACCACGTCATTGCGAGCAGTCATAGACTGCGTGGCACTCTAGGAAAAGATTAAAAAAATTCTGTAAATCAGAATTTTTTATTAGATTGCTTCGTCAATTGCTATGCAATTTCCTTGCAATGACGGATAAGCAGATCAACTCAACAATACCTCACTTGCATGACAATACAGTATATAATTGATATATTTGTTACAAAAAAAGTTCTATAGTATAAAAAATTTAAATGTTTAATATAATTTAGCTTGAAAGCTACTGTAGCTTTGTTATAATCGCCATTACAAAATAAAAAAGGTTTACAAAATGAAAAGTTTATTAAAAATTTTATTAATTTTAGCTTTCGCAAGCCCAGTATTTGCTTCATCAATGCAAAGACCTGACCCAGCTTCAGTTACAACAACCCAAATACAAGCTATGAGTACTGGCGATCAACAAGCTTGGGTTGCTAGCTTAACAGCAGATCAGTATAATATGTTAAGTCCTAGTGTCCAAAAGTGGGTAATGGAGAACACTACCGATGCTCAAAAACAAGCTTTAGGAATTAATCAATAATATTTTAATTGATTTAATTGATAGGGAACTGTTAACAAAATAATTCTAATTGATAATTAAAAGAGTTTTTAGCGAAAATTAATAAGATTTTTAAAAGAATAGTTAATCCTATTTAAAAAAAGTTTTATAATTTAGAGCAAAAGTAAATTTAATTAGCTTTAACATTTATTTTGTTAATAATCCCATATGTTAGGAATAACTATTCTTAACATATATCACTAGAAGTTTTTGCTTTCACTTCCTTTTAGTCTGCTTGTTATCGTGTCATGTATATGCTCCTGATGAATAAAAATTGCTAGACGAGTATAAAGATTCGTTTATTCTTTCTTTAGTAAAACAATACATTCTCATTCCTGCGGAAGCAGGAATCCAGTAGAAAATGGATTGTTGTCATGCCGTGGCTTGACCACGCCATCCAGAAAAAAAATTAAAAAAGACTGGATCACGCGATCAAATTGCAGGATGACATGGATAGAAGCGATCCACGCAGCAATGCCTCGCTGGCATGATATCGTCAACACAACCTCAAACTGACAATTACTTATGAAATTACTTATTACCGTAATCATCATGGAAATACTCGCAGGCGCGGAAATAGATTTATTCGTTCCAAGCTTCCCTGAAATACAAGATACATTCAACCTTTCAACTTTTATGATGGAACTATTACTTGGTGTAAATCTAACCGCTTATTCTATTACTTCGCTTATAGTCGGTAATTTAGGAGATAGGTACGGACGCAGACCGATTATTATACTCGGTTTACTGATTTTTAATCTTGGTAGTTTATTTTGTGTATTTGCAAATAATTATGAATCCATATTATTTGGAAGATTTTTGCAAGGATGTGGGATATCATCGGTTGCAGTGCTAGTATATGTTGTTCTTGCCGATATTTATTCTGTACAAGAGCAGCAAAGATTAATGGGTATTATAAACGGCAATGTTGCACTTTCTATGGCAATAGCGCCGGTTATAGGTAGCTATGTCAATTTATTTTGGGGCTGGCGTGGTAATTTTGTTTTATTGCTTATAGTAGGTTTGACTAGTCTAATTCTTGGTATGTTATTTATTCCGAAAAGAAAAGTTAATAAAAAAATACGTATTGCCTTAAAAGAATATATACCTATCTTCAAATCACCAAAAGCTATATATTATATACTTACAATGATATTTCTTGAACAAGGATATTGGATATTTATTGGGATTGCTCCTATTTTATATATGCAAAATTTAGGTGTAACTTTAGAATATTTCGGACTTTATCAAGGAGCAATGGCGGCTTTATTCTCAATTATGAGCTTTTCAAGCGGTTATTGTTTTAAAAAATTTGGAATTAGAAATTGCTTCTATTTTGGAGTTATATTTATAATACTATTCCTACTAGGCAATAGTATATTAGTTATCTATAATATTAATCATCCTTTAACTATAACAATAGTTACTTTATTATTATCTCTTGGTGTGATATATCCGATTAACATATTATGGCCACTGCTTTTAGAAGCTATTCCGGACGGCAAAGCTCGAATGACGGCTATGTTTACTGCGGCTAGATTGATTTTAACGGCATTTGGGTTGCAAGTAGTAGGATTGTTATATAACGGTACTTTTAACCCTATTTGCATTACTATATCCATTGTTACGCTATTTGGGTTAGTAACATTACCTAAATTATTTAAGTACGATCAAGTCTTTGAGATTTCTAATAGGGTATAGAGGCCTTTGTGGCGTCATTGCGAGCGACTACAAGGAGCGTGGCAATCTTCAGGAAATAAAAACTAGATTGCCGCGTCACTCCTCGCAATGACAGTTTGGATGTAAAAAATGATCAATAACAACTTTATTTTCAATATAGCTTTCAGATATTTTAGAGCTAAGAAAAACGAAAAATTTGTTTCTATTATTTCTGCATTTTCTTTAGTAGGCGTAATGATTGGCGTTGCAGCATTGATAGTAGTCATGTCCGTTATGAACGGTTTTCATATAGAGCTTACTAAAAATATTATCGGGTTAAATGGGGATATAGTAATAAATCGGCAAGGCGCTAGTATTGATAACTATGAAGAAATTAAAACTAAACTCCTAAAACAAGATTACGTAAAACATGTAACATTCATTGCTCACGGTCAAGCTCTAGCTCTTGGTAAAAGTAATAATAGCGGTGTGCTTGTTAAAGGCATGAAATTAAAGGATTTAAGTTTAAGAAATGAAATTTTTAAAAATGTAAATTTTGGTAGTTTTGATAATTTTTACGGCAAAAACGTAATAGCACTCGGAGAACAATTAGCAAGCAATTTAGGAGTAACTGTTGGGGATAAGATTAGATTAATTTCACCACATTCGGTTTCTACCGCCTTTGGCAGTATGCCAAGATCAAAAGAATTTAAAGTTATCGCAATTTTCAATAGCGGTATGTATGATTATGATTTGACAACGATATTAATGCCGCTTACTGCAGCACAAAATTTCTTATCTCTCGGCAACGATATTAATTTAATCGAAATTAATAGTCTAGACCCAGATAAAGCTCTCACATATTCATATAAAATACAATCATTATTAGGTCCAAACCTATACGTATTTAATTGGCAAACCCTAAATTCACAATTTTTAAGTGCCCTTGCTGTTGAGCGTACGGCTATGTTTACTATTCTATCTTTAATTATTACGGTTGCTGCATTTAATATTATTTCAAGCTTATTTATGCTTGTTAAAGATAAAACTTCAGATATTGCAATTCTTAGAACTATGGGAGCAAGCACTAAGCAAATAATGCTTATTTTTATCTATAACGGAATGTTTATAGGATTACTTGGCACGACACTAGGTATAATTCTTGGTGTTACTTTTTCTTATAATATTCAAACTATAAAAAATTATTTGGAGCGTATAACAGGTACTAAAATTTTTGAAGCAGCTATTTATTTTCTTTATAGTTTACCGTCAAAAGTAAGAACTGAGGATATTATTTTAATTACCTCTTTATCTATAATATTGTGTTTTCTTGCAACAATTTATCCTTCTTATAGAGCCTCAAAATTAAATCCAGTGGATGCCCTAAGATATGAGTAATACAATCCTCATTTTAAAAAAAATCTCAAAACATTACAGCCAAGGCAACACTATTGTTAAAGTACTCGATGATCTTAATCTAACGGTTAATGAAGGTGAATTAATCGCTATAATAGGTTCTTCAGGTAGTGGCAAATCGACTTTACTACATATTTCCGGCTTGCTTGATAAACCTACAAACGGTCAAGTCATAATACCAAATAGCAAGTATCAAAAATATCATCTAATTCGTCTTCATTATTTAGGTTTTATCTATCAACAACATCACCTACTGAAAGATTTTACCACTCTTGAAAATGTTATTATGCCAAGACTTATTAGCGGTCTTGATCAACAAGAAGCAATAGAAGATGCAACAAAGATATTAGATGATTTAGGACTTGGGCAAAAACTCTATAATATGCCCGGAGAATTATCGGGAGGAGAACAACAACGGATTGCTATAGCTCGGAGCTTAATTAATAAGCCGAAAATTATTTTAGCGGATGAACCAACAGGTAATTTAGACCCCAAAACCACACATGAAGTGTTTAATTTATTTTTAAAAGTAGCAAGAGAACAAAATACCGCCGTTATTATGGTAACACATAACCATGAGTTAGCACATAAAATGGATAAATGCTATAAGCTAAAGCACGGATTATTAAATATCACTTGATTTAAAGCTCAAAAATTTTGATAATTATATATAGATTCTTTTAATAAAGGTTAGTAATGGCTGAGCCTATTATATTTACTCTTTTACTTGGCAATAAAGATCAGATATTAGAAAGAATAAACAAGCAGGAAGCTCAAAATAAACTACCTGTTATCCCACTTCAAGTTAATAAAGAATCACATATATCCGATAAAGAACGTATTTTTTCGGAAATCTTGGAAAAATCCCGCAAAGAGGGCAAAACACCGATTTTTAACATTCAACTCAACAATAATAATGTAAAACCAATTTTTCGGGTACAAGATTTAATTAATTCACAAAATTTAAATATAAAAACTACTATTACTTTTGATCAATATAATTCATTAACCCAAAATCCTGAGCTGGAAACTTATTGGAAGCAAGTTATGGAAAAAGTTGATCATGTTTTTTTCATAAATGAAACAGATCAAAATTTAGCTATAGCCGAGGGTATAGTACAAAAAGATAAAACCACTACAATTACGGATATAAGTTTAGTAACATCTGTTTTTAACAATCTTGTATATGATCGTGAAATTGACAAGTTTCTCTCGGGTACGATACATGACAAAGCAAAATTAGACAAACTCATAAAAACAACTAAAAATCAAGGTGGTAGAGTAATTATAGACACTTGGCCTATCTCTACGGATGAAGCAACAAATCTTATAACTTCTACATTCGGTATTACCTCTGAAGATCAAATTTACGGATTGAAACTTGAAATTAATGAAATCTTAAGAGATCCAAATAATGCTGCTGAAAACTTTAAACAATATGTATCACAAATATCTAGCCAATTTCAAAAAGATTTGTGTAAAGCTGAAGTAAATCCTATTGATTTTAATTTTAATACAAAGAAGATTATAAATGATCGAGCTGAGGATATACAAAAAGAACAAACAACACCATATGAACCTCTACAAGAAAATCAACCACAACAGCAAGTTTTTTTTAGAAGAGTTTTGCACTATTTTAAAGATAGAGTAACGAGTGTTAAAGAAACAATATTCGGCAAAGAAAAAAAGCCTTAAACTCAAGAATCCACAACTCAAACTACGGAAGCAATGACGCGAGAACAGCAAGTAGTGGCTGTCCCTTCTATAACTCAACCGGAGCAACAAGCTTCTGTGAGTAATACAAAACCCTAGGAAGAACTAGGAATTATACAACAAATGTATGAAGAATCTCTGCAAGCAGAAAAACAATTAATTAAATCGCTAATAGAGCCAAAAATACCTAAAAAAATCATCACCTGTTATAAATACTGAAGCTCAAGCCGGTATTTATAATATAGAAAATATAAAACAACCTGAGTATTTATACACTGAAGATGATATAAAAAATATACTGGAAGCACATATAGATAAGAATAAATTCTCTATATTTCATCACGTCTCTTTAGAAGAGCCAGAAATACTAAAAGATACTCTTCATGCTACAGGAGAATGTTTACTATGAGATAACAAATCTGCAATTATACCGCTCAATACAGGACATAAACATTGGTTACTCTTAACGGCTAGTAAAGATGGTAACGGTAATATAAACTTTATTTATAATGACCCCTATTGTGAACAATTGACATCTCGTCCAAAAGTAACATAATATATTCACGAAGTTTATCATGGTGCAAAAATAACAGATCTAAACACCAAACAACAAAAAAACGCTTATGATTACGGAGTTTTCGTATGCGATAGTGCAATAAAATTTTCTAAAGATCAAAAAATTCTGACTACTGAAGCATCTAAAGGACAAGGTATAAATTTAAGAAGGACTCACGCTAATACACTATTAATGCAACAGCAAGCACAAAAAATCGTGAGACCGTTAAAAACAAATTCTGTACAGCAATCAAGTAATAAATTGCAAGAATTAGTGAAGAATCAAAAAATAAATGATCACGCTAGACGACTCTAATATACTCTGATAAGAATAAGTAGTATCTTGATACAACTTTAAAAAGAGCAAGAAATCCACAAGGCGAGGATCGTATACTGAATACGTGAGTACCGCAAGCTCTACGACATAGCAAATTTTTGAAGTTCTATCGTAGTAGAATAAAAAAACATTAGGCAAAATTTCTAATTCCTAATATAATTATTTATAGTTAATTTATATTTAACAAGAATGACTACCATGCTTGTGATCGTTATTATAATAATGATCGCCTTATCTGCTTTATTTGCGGCTACCGAAACTGCTATAACCGCGTCTTCCCCAGGGAAGATTCATAAGCTTAAAATCACAGGTAATAAGCGTGCTAAAACAGTTTTAGAGGTTCTTAAGAAAAAAGAAAAAGTCATAGGAACTCTACTAATCGGTAATAGCCTAATCAATACTGTTTGTACTACTATTGCTACTACTCTCTTTATTAGCTTTCTTGGAGATAATGGACCTATTGTTGCTTCCGGCGTTATGGCTTTTATAATTATTGTTTTTGCCGAAGTAGTACCGAAAGCAATCGCCGTTGCTAAACCTGAACAATTAGCATTAAAAATGGCTTCAACTATAGTAATATTTTTAAAGCTTTTCAAACCTATTAATATTGCTCTTGATTACATTACAAAAATATTTTGCTTCATATTTCGTATTAATTTAAGTCCTCAAATATCAGGAACGGAAGAAGTAAGAGGCGTGATTGAGCATTACCATCAAGAAGGCGGAGTTTATAAATCCGATCGTAATATGCTCGGTGGGATATTAGATATACGTAATATGACGGTATCGGAAATTATGACTCACAGAAGTAGTATTATAGCCCTTAATATCGACCTACCTCATGAAGTGATAATTAAAACTTTATTATCGGGCACTCATACACGTATACCTTTATGGCAAGATAATAGAGATAATATAATAGGGATTCTCAATCTAAAAGATTTGCTTAAGGCATTATATGAAAATAATAATGATACAAAAAAAATTGATATTAATACACTTCTAACTCCACCTTGGTTTATCCATGAGAATGCACTTGTAGTAGACCAGCTACATGCATTTAGAGAACGTAATAATCATTTTGCTTGTGTTGTAGATGAATATGGTGATTTACAGGGAATTATTACTCTTGAAGATGTGATAGAAGAAATCGTAGGACCTATTACCGATGAACATGATAGGCTTAATAATGAAATTATCCAGAAGTCTAACACCGAGTTCATTATAAAAGGAACTACGACTATTAGAGATATTAACCGAGAACTTGATTGGAATTTATCGGATGAGGATGCAAACACTATAGCAGGATTAATAATCCATAAAATTGCTAGAATTCCAAATCAAGGAGAAGTAATTGAAATATTTAACTTTAAAATAATAATTTTAAAGAAAATTGCCAATAAGATTGATAGTGTAAAAATTACCGTATTACCTACTACCGAGGAAATAATAAGCAGTGAGTAAAATCGGTAATTTTTTACTGCTAATAACGATGTGCTTAAGTGGGATATCGATTGTTTATGTACCTTTGTTATCACGTGGCTTGACCACAGGATCCAACAAAATAATTAATAAATGGATTCCGCGGTCAAGCCACAGAGTGACAACCATACTCCCATTCTACATAGCGGCCTCATGTGCTATACTTGCCTTTTTTACCCTAATCTATTCCTTTATCACTTCTGACTTTTCACTACAAAATGTTTTCTTAAATTCCAGTACTTTAAAACCTTTAATATATAAAATAGCCGGCAGTTGGTCGAGCCATGAAGGCTCAATGTTATTATGGTTTTGTTTATTACAAATCGTTAGTTGCTGTTATATATTTTTAGTGAAAGATAAACAGCTTCAACTTTTATCTATCATCATATTATCAGCTATACAATTACTGTTTAGCAGTTTTATTTATTTTACCTCCAATCCTTTTAACGTATTTTCTGTCGCTCCTAAAGAAGGGTTAGGCTTAAACCCGATGCTACAAGATATTGCTTTGAGCATTCATCCTCCTCTGCTTTATTTAGGCTATGTCAGCTATTTAGTGCCTTTTACTATTGTTTGTGCCGCTATGTCATTCCAGCGTAGGCACGAATCCATTGCTTCTTTTATAAAATTTTTACTGGATTCACGCATACGCGGGAATGACATAAAACTTCTCAAAACATTTTCCAATATTGGTATCTTATTTACTACCATAGGAATTAGCCTTGGTTCTTGGTGGGCATATAGAGAACTCAGCTGGGGTGGATTTTGGTTTTTCGATCCGGTGGAAAATATTTCGCTATTCCCTTGGTTATCCGGAATTATGCTACATCATGCTATAATTGTAACAACAAAAACTGGACGTATGCAAAGCTGGACTATGGTTTTATCACTTACTACTTTTCTGTTAGTCGTATTTAGTACTTTTTTAGTACGTTCCGGTTTTATTACTTCAATTCACTCTTTTGCATTCTCACCTGAGATTGGAATATACTTGCTTGGGATATTTTTGATTATGGGGATTGGTGGACTCTGTGTCATCCCGCGTCTTGACTGCTGGATCCAAAAAACAAGTGATAATACTTTTAACTTGATCCCGCAGTCAAGACGCGGGATGACAATAATAGACAAATGCATACTCCTTGGAAATACTTTCTTCTTACTTAGCCTTATTGTGCTAATAGCTGCCACACTTTATCCACCAATTTACTCTTTATTTTACGATAAACCAATCATTATTAGTGAAACATTTTTTGTTAATAATTTTATTATATTCGTTATCCCTATTCTTTGTACTATAGGATTATTTACTACCAGTAGCTCTATTAAAAAACATATTATAATTCTAATATTATCTCTAATAATTACTTATTCAATATCATTAAAAGTCACATTTAGTGTTATATCGATTTTAACTATAATCACATCGATATTTTTGATGTTTCATAATATTCATTATCTTTTGGTTAACACTAATTATTTTAGAAATAAACTTAAAGCAAGTGCTGCTAGTATGATCCTTGGGCATTTTGGTTTTGCACTAGTTGCTTTCAGCATTACCATGAATTCATTATTACAAAGTGAAATGGATTTTACCGGAGAAGTAGGAACAAGTAAAACATTTAACGAATTTAAAGTAACGTTGCAAAATATTAAGTTCGCTCAAGGTAAAAATTATTATAGACAAATCGCTGAATTTTGGCTTGAGGATAATAGCCGTAATATAACTATATTAAAGCCGGAAAATAGGCTTTATATAGTTGAAAAGAGTTTATCGCAAGAAAGCGATATATATTCTTACTTATCATATGATCTTTACGCAGTTTTAAGTAATATAGACGGCGATATAATTCATGCTAAAATATATTACAAGCCAATGATGAGCTTTATTTGGCTTGGAATTATTCTTACCGCTTCCGGTTTTTTTATTGCACTAATAAGAAACAATTCTAGCTAATTCAAATTAGCACATTTAAGGTTTAAAATTAGTAGCATTATGTTCAAGATATTCTTTAGTTCCTTTATCTCAATTTATTTGTCATATTTTTTCAGCGATAACATCATGCATTTCAAATATCGGATTAACTTCATTAGGTTCAATATTAGAGCTCAAAGCAAATTTAGAAAGCTGATAAATATCATCGTCTAGACTATGCTTATCTTCAGTAACAGAATTTAATAATTCTTTTGAAAAACTTTGATTATTAAGCATTGCTATCCCATCTAGTAATCTTTTGACACTAGGATTTAATTCATTGCTAACAAGTTGTTATATTTAGCTTAATTTTATCCTTAGAGGCTTTTATCTTGTTCTTATATGCCTCTAAGTGCAAAACCTTGTACTTGATTTAATATTTGTGTTCCTTGAACTACAAGAATCGGATAGCCTACAAATTCTTTGGTCAAAAAATTTATTAATTCCGGATTTTTATTTTCCAATATATTTTTTACAAGTAATGCAGTTTCTGACTTAGTGAAAGCATTTGCTTTGATTATATTAGATAACAATTAATAATCTTGAGAATAAACTATAATATTACCGTTATATTCCCAATTAATAAAATCCTATATTGTCTTATTTCCGCCTATTTTTAAATTATCAAACACCAACAACCATTTATCTTTAGTTGCTGGATAAGCTATTAAATCTTTCTTCATCACTACCATATCTTCTGAAATCACCGGTGATTTTACCTCGATATTAATAGCTTTAGATCATTTGAGTAATTACTGCTCTATATTTAGATTACAATCAATAAACCAAATTATGTTATAGTTATCTTTATTTGCATAAGCGTACATCTTAGCAAAGCTGCGTTTTACCCATACTGCTTCCCCATACTACACTAGACTGCTTGTATTTATTAAGATTTTCTTTTAGTGTTTCCAATTGCGATACATGATTTATAAAATAGCTAACCGGTACAACTCAATTAGATATTTGACTTTAAGCAAATATACTTTATTAGAAGCATAATAATCCCTTCACTAATATAATATTTTTTCATCATATTTATTAATTATAAATTTTTAGCTGTAAACTAGATATCTTTTTGACTAAAAAGTTAATAAAATTTGAGGTTAATGAAGATATTGCACTTGGTATAAAAGTAGATGATGTCATTCCAGCGTGGCATTGTTGCGTGGATCTGCTTTGTCGTCATTTAGAGAAGAATTACGTAGTAATTCGACGAAGCAATCTAGTAAAAAATTTTGTAAATCAGAGCTTTTTTAATTATTTTTTCTGGATTGCCGCGTCGCTTCGCTCCTCGCAATGACGATTAGATATCAACGCAACAAAACTTTCTCGCGTAGACAAGAATCCAAACAAAAAGTATCAATACAGAAAATTTTTGAAATTAAAAGCTCAAATTATCTCGCTTTATGATGGATTCCTGCTTTCGCAGGCATGACATAGGTACCCACTCCACAAGATCTGTAGACAGAAAGAAAAAATTAAAAACCCCCTTTTTTCAAAGAGGGCTTTTTCTTGAAGAACTTATAAACTTGCTAATCAGGAGCGATTAGAAGTTTACACGGACTTTTAAAGTACCTTGATGCGCAACGTATTTACTTGCAATCTGAGCATCGTAACCGACTCCATATTCCATCTTAGCATCAGGTCTTATGCTTGCACTTAAACCTAAATTATAAGATGTTTTAGCAGTTCTGTCAGGCTGGCTGATAAACGGAGTAACTTGTCCATCTAACTGAGACTGAGTTTTAGATAATCTACCGTTTACTTTGTGAACTACAAAAACGTGAGCTTCAGGATATACTGCAAGATCAGTTATATTCATAGTACCACCGGCTACTTTAGCACCTACTATTAAATCAGTTCTATCGCTAAACTTGCTGTTAACTTGCTTGTTTGCAACTGTTGTACCGGATTCTTTGTAGTTTTCGTCAGAAGACTTTAAGTAGCTAAGACCTGCCATTGGCGTTACTAATACACCTTGCAGTGCATTGTAATCATAGCCGACCATTAAGTTACCACCGAATGTAATGTTACCGTAATTACCGGCAGCAACTTGTTTATTCATCTTACCGTTAGCATCGAAGAAGTAACGCTGACTTTTGTTCTTCACGTGGTTTAAGCTAAATATTGCACTACCTTGAGCAAAGAAGTTCTTAACAAGCTGCTGGGCACCATATAACGAGAATGAGAAACCGTTAATGTCGGTTTTATCACCTTTCTTATAATCTTGGTGTTTTATATCGGTTTTAGTGATACCGATAGCAGCACCGATCATTAAGTTATCGTGAGCTAGCGTATCTAAACCGATTACGACACCGGTGGTTTTAGCTTTATAACCAGCTAAACCGCCTTTCTTACTTTGATGTGCATCAGTATAGAAAGGTTTTGCCCATACACCGTAAGCTACATTGTCAACAGCTTCGTCACCTGCAGCAACCGCAGCAGGTATTGCTCCAGCTTCAGGTCCAGCCATTTCAGCAGTTTCATGAGTACCTAAATATCTCAGAGTACCTAATCTATTACCAAGTTGAGCTTGGATATCTTTAGCTACATCTAATTGTGCATTAGTTACAGCTGCACTTGTATCGGTAGTAATAGCTCCAACAAAGTCAGCAGAATCAGCACTATTTTTAGCTAAAAGAAGATTATTATATGCCGCGGTATTAGTTGCATTTACAAATGTTGTAACGTTCTGACCTACACCCGATGCACTTGCAAATGGGCTATTTGCGATATCATTAGTAACTACGTTTGCTGCATTGTTAGTACGTGTTATCACATAATCTTGGTTAGCATCACGTATTAAAGCGTAATTTACAAAACGATTACTTCCGGTTACAGCAAAATTAGGACCTCCTAAAGTACCGTTAAATCTAGCACCACCTTGGATTAAAATATAAGTTTTTGTACCGCTGAAATTTGCATTAGCATTATCTTGTACGTTAATGGTTGTAGCTCCTGTATCTGTTGCATTAACCTGAGCATTTTCCGCAATAACGATGTGACCCATATTACCGTTTGCTACTGTTAAAGTAGTTTCAATAGAAGTATTGCTTCCCCATGTTGAAGTACCGCTTGCAAATGTTAAGGTATTTGTAAGAAGATCGATTGCACCGTTAATAGCAGTAGTACCGCCGCCCAAAATTACGTTAGAATTTAAAACAGTTAAAGTATAAGTACCAAAATCCGTGACTTGTGAATAAATATTTCCTTGTAATCCTGCACCATTATGATTACCTGTAAACTTAACAGAAGCTATATTAGCATCAGAAGCACCGATATTACCAACATACGCATCACCTAAATAAGTGACCGTACCGTTATTAGCTTCAGTGGTCACAATCATACTTGCAGGACTAGAAAATGTGCTGTCAACAAACCTTACATTAGCGTTACCGTTAACACTTCCAAGGGTAATTGTACCGTCGAAATCTGTCCCGACTACACCACCCGTAGTAACAGTTACACCGTCATTAATGGTTACGTTAGTTGCGACAATACTACCTAAGTTGTTATAGTCTGTAGCAAACGTTACTTGCTTTAACTTTGGACTATCGCTCCCTACACCTAAACCGTAAATTGTACCAGGGGTATTAGGGATACCGCCGTTAAGTGTGACAGTACCTTGATTATTTTTTGTAGTACCGATACCTGCATATAATGTAGTAGCATCAACGGTTACGCCATTATCGCTTCCAAGACATAGACCTACGATATTGTTTTGATCACCGATTGCTTGACCATCAGCGATTACACTATCAATACCTGATACGACCACAATAGGAGCATTCAAGTTACCTGGTGTACCATTACCTACTGTACTTTTAATTGTTAAACCATCTAATGGGGTATCGCTAGGTAAGAATAAACCTGCACCTAAACTTGCATTTTCAAACGAGATTGTATTAGTTTTTATAGCATGGTTATTACCTGCATTACCTATTTCATTAATCACTACGTTACCACGACCGGAAACTGTTATTTGTTTTAAATCATCAACAAGTCCAGCTTGTTTGTTTAATGTTACGGCAATAGGAGATGTGTTAACAAATTCTACTATACCGGTATTATCATCCGATGCGATAAAGTCTGCAGTATAGTCACCACCGATTTGTAAGGTAGAATTACCGGAAATGAAAGTATGGCCATCAAAAACGGAATTACCTGCAAACTGAACCGTACTATTGCCGTCTAAATATACGCCGCCGATTTTATTAGCAGGCGTACCAACTGTACCGCTTATTATACTTGTTCCACCACCAACAAATCGAAAGAAACCGTTATTAGGAGCAATAGTAGTAATATTATTGGCGTGTATACTAGCTCCGCCAAGCACTTCCAATACAGTACCTATTGCCCCACCAGTCGGTGCAGCAAAATTGAATTCTGAAAGTGGAGCTTCCGCACTACCTAAATTTGTTCCTGCCATAAGACGTGTTACATTACAATTATTCCCACCAATATTACCAACTATAGTAGAGTTAGCTATTATTTTACCTTGACCTGAAGCATTAGTAGTTTTAGCTATTAAATAGTTCACATGACCAAGATTTACTGAACCGTTATTGCCAATAACTAACTCATTAATAGCAACATCACCGATATTTAAAGTTGTTGCACTTGAACCTATCTTTAACTGATCAAGAGTTTTATTATTAGCTGCAATAGTACCGATACTACCTGCAATAGTTAAAGTTTGAGTATTTGTTAAGCCACTTGCATCAACAACACCTGTTTTATCAGCAGCAATAGCTAAATTAAAATTAACTAAAATATCATTTTGAGTACTTGTTAATTTAATAGTACCACCGTTAGCTTGGAAATTAATCGTTCCACCGGCATTGACACCGATAATCTTTGCTCCACCGAGAGTTAATGTTTTTGAAGCATCATCAGCTAAAGTAATACCGTGTAATGCAGCATTACCAGCACCGTTACCTATATCACCGGTAATTGTAGCACTTCCATCTAACTGAATAGTACCACCTGCAACAGCACCACCAATAAGAGCATTTTCGTTAACTTTACCGTTTATAACTGTATCGTCAGCAAGTTTAAAGACAGAACCGGCATTTCCTAAACTTAACTCAGCAGTATGTGTTCCTGATAATTGAACAACTCCGGCACCTGCTACTTCGATTGCTTTAATATTATTTGTCACTGCAACATTTGCATCAGAATTACCGCTTGCTAAAGTACCGTTAGCAGCAAACGTTATCACACCTGCAGTATTACCTTTATTGCTAGCATCACCTGTGAAATTACCTGTAAGGGTCTTAGTATCAGGAACTGTAATCTGCACTCCAAGATTACAGAAATCAGTAGCACCAAGGTTTGAGTTTTCAGCTATTATAACTTTAGAATCTGCGGTTTTAAAGGTAGTAGTACCGTCTATACCAACATCAACTATGTGGTTAAAGTTTACTTGTCCGCCTGCATTAGCACTTTGTATAACAATGTCTTTAGCATAAACCTGCCCAGCGACTGTTGCTGCATTACCATTATCTACGCTAACAACAAATCCTGCAGCTCTACCTGCTCCATTATTAGTACCTATTACTGCATTAGCAGGACCCGCATTAGCTATAAGTTGACCGGCTACTGCAGTAGTGTTAAATTCGATAATACCTTTTAGATTACCGCCTAAACTTCCTGTCATAACGTTAAAGTCGGTAGTACCATTCTTACTTAATAATACTAATCTACCGGTACCATCCGTTCCGTTAAAATTAATAGTAGAACCAGCTACTTGTTGTAAATTTAAAGCATTACCGTTAGTAGCATCAGTATTAAAAATGAAACCTTGACCGTCACCGATATTAATTGTCTTAACAGTAGCAAAACTTTTATCTGAAACTTGAATAAATCCCTTAGTAACATCTAAAGTACCGTTAGCACCATTAGCTATTTTAGCATTACCCCCAAGTATAAGAGGAGCGTTTTGAGTTGTAGGATTTACTAAATTAAATACTAATGCAGAAGGTACACCACCAAAGTCTATTGTGCCTAAACCGCTAAGATCATTATTGGCAACAGCATTACCACCATTAACTTGTGCAACAACATTTTGAGCATTTTTTGTAGCACCTGCTTGTGCAGCAGTAATACCTTGTCCTGTTATGGCAAGAGTTTTACCGGCAGCAAGAGTAAGGTTAAAGAAGTTAGCTTGATTAGCAGCATTAGTGACAAACCCTAAAGTAGTATTCTCACTAACTGTCACTGCTAAATCGTTCGCAGTATTTAACAACAAACCGTTCAAACTACCTGCTGGAGCATTAAAATCAATACCATGATTAACATTAGCAGTAATAACTGCATTTGGAACAACTGCAAGATTCGCGTTAGCGGCATCTTGGTCAAATCCCACACCATCAAGAGTTGTAGCAGCTCCAACTGTCGTTCTATTCTGCTGTGTAGCAGCACACATAGCTGAGCCAGCAAAGCCGGCCACTATGGTAGCTGTAGAAGCAGTTACCAATCCTGCGGAAATTAATTTTTTTAGAAAATTTGGTTTTTGAGCCATAATTTTTTTTCCTATATTTAAGTTAAAATTTAGTACCTAGTATTAAAACAAACTTACCAAACGTGAGTCAATACGTCCTGCATTTGATAAGGAAATAACCTAATATTTTGTTTCAATAGTCTCTAAACTACGGGCCACAGTATACCATATGTTGTATATAATTACAAGCATCGCTGTAGTTTTTTGATAAAGTTTTAATAACTGTTATATTTTTATCACATTTGGGTTATGACACACAGGTCGTCATTGCGAGGATGTATTACCTGCATGGATCAATTTCACCTCTCTCATTCCATGGCTTGACCACGGGATTACGAACTAATGCGCCCTACTCTTCATTAAATACTAGCACTGCAGCAGCATTTTCCCATTTTAGCATTTCTTCATATTTAGTATCCCAAATATGCATAATTTCTTTTTCATATTCTACAATTTGCTCTTCTAATCCTTTAAATTGTTTCACCATTTTACGTGCTTTAGAAAGTATCGTGTCATTACTAACATCAAAAACTTTTTTCAAATGACGGTCTTGTTCTTCTTTATAATTTAAATGAGCTGCTCTACCCAGCTCAGCATCTTTATGCATATCTTCACTTCGTATCTGTATTTCAAAATTACGTTGAGAGTGTAAACACTGCATTATATTATGCAGAGACTGATAGCCATTGCTTTTTGGTCTATTGATATAATCTTTGGTGTATAACCAATCTAAATGCGAAGAACTCTTAACTACGTCCAAAGCATTATAGCATAGAGCTTTAGATTTAACTATAATCCTACACGCAATTAAGTCTTTCAATGCATCAATCGGCACTTCTTTCCTTTTCATCTTTGTTAAAACAGAATAAGGTCCTTTAAGACGCATATATATCTCATTTTCTATATCTGCCTTATTTAAATCTTCTTTAAGCAGATTAATAATATCACAAATCAAATCCCCCCTGCTACCTAAAATTCTATAATCTCTACTATTCTTAGTAAATATTACTTATAGCTTTTAGAACTTAAATCCCCCAATACTGCTTTCTCAAATAAGTAAATTCTTGCAATAATATTCTTGAGCTACTGCATTTTCAATACTGCACAAGTTTGCTAGGTGTTATTTGCGGTCTATACTAGATAAACATATGAACATGATCACAAGCTACTTTGCCTGAAATTATCTGTACTTCATGTTCCATACAAATACTCCTAAATAAATCTCTAGATCTCTCTTCGCTACCTTTCACGTTAATACACTCTTGCTATACTTTGGTACCCACATATTGTGTACTTTTAAATCATACTGGATATGGCTATTTTTTTTCTATAACTTCTCATATCTCTTTATAAATTCGTCCGCCAAGGCAACTTCATTATATCTTACATTCGACTAAAGGCGATTGATTGTTCATCCCAAATCGGCACATTAATAGGTCAGAAAATTTATCTATAGACTCTTCCGAAACACTACCTAGAACTTCAGACATTTTGTTAAATTCTCCGGTACATTCAAGCACTATATCTACGCCTGCATCTAAAACTCCTTTGGTAATATCTGCCATACTACCGCTTAAAGCTTTCATATCTATTGCATCGGAAATAATAAGCCCTTTAAAGCCTATATTATTTTTAATATAGGCTTTAACTTTTTTGGATAGGGTGGCAGGGTTCTCAGGATCAAGAGCTTTATAAATTATATGTGCAGTCATAGCAAGTTTAATATTATCGTACTTCGCTAACTCCTTAAATACTTTAAAGTCTGTATCCTCTAGTTCTTTTAAGCTAGTATCAACAATAGGTAACCCTATATGGCTATCCACTTTAGCTCTACCATGACCAGGAATATGTTTTATACAAGCCACGACTTTCTCTTCTTGTAATCCATCTATAGCAGCTAAACATAAAGGCACGACTACCTCCAGATCTGAGCCGAAACTTCTATCGCCGACTATCTTGTCTGCTCCTTCGTGGATCAAATCCACTACCGGAGCAAAATCTAGATTAATACCTACTTCTCTTAACTCTTTGCCTATATTGATATAGTTTTGTTTGCACTCTTGCACATCAACGAAAGTTTGAGCAGCCGGAGCGTCATAAAAAGTTGGTGCTATGAGCCTTTTTACCCTACCGCCCTCTTGATCTATAGAGATGATAGTATTTGCTCCTAATACTTCTTTTATATCTGCAATAAGCTTAATAAGAGTCTCTTTATCCTGCTCACCGTTATCATTCTTTCTAATATTACGACGGAATAAAATCACACCTAAAGGATTATGCTTTTCAAATAATGCTCTTTCAGCATCGGTTAATTCAGGACCGGATATGCCTATAATTACCGGTTTTGCTCTTTGTCTTATTATCATAATATACTCTTTTCTTGTCTTTAAAACGTTATAAAACGTTATATGACAAGTACTATACGCAAGCCATCGAGGAGTCGGCAAGAATTTTTTTTATTTGAAGAGACAAATTATAAAAGTTGGTAAGTAATATATCGACTTTATCGGTAGACGGAGATGTAATATCTTTCTTTAAAGATTTGTGAAGTAGATCAATATCACTAACAGTATAATATTTTCTATTATTTATTTTATAATTAGATACATCAGGGATTTTTGCCTCTAGATATCTTAATTGATGTACAGCAATATTTAAATGCTTAATCACTTCACTAGCAGAATAATATTTTTTTGTGAACTTATTGTTTGTCATGTTTATTCACTAGGGCTTTTAATTTGGCAGAAGGGACAAAACGCAAACTCTTTTTTGATTCTATAATTACTGGTGATTTAGTATGAAAATTTATTCCGGGACGTGGATTTTTGTGTTTAACCTCAAAGCGACCGAAATTCTTTAAAGTTAATTTTTGCTCTCTTGCTATTTCTAAAATATTAGAAAAAACCGTATTAACTATTTCCTTGCATAAATTATTTGAAAAACCCAATTTGGAGCTTAACATAGCTGAAATTTTTTCTTTGGTAATAGTCATAAATAATACCGATTTTAATTGTGTCACCCCCGTGGTCAAGCCACGGGGTGACAATAGTAGAACCAAAACCCACTCAATAAAATTATGAATTTGCTGTTGCTTTATTATATTCGTTAATATTTTTATTTAGCTCTTCTAATTTATCCACTAGGTGCTGACGTATTTTTTCTTGCCCCTTGCTTCCTGCCTTTTTATAATCTTCCATTTTTGCTTTCACATCCTCTATAGATTTTTGCAGTTCTTCACCTTTTTTATCTTTCTGATCTTTCACAGTCTTTTTTATCTCGGCAACACTTTGTGCTATCTGATTGTAAGTACTGTCTAAGGTCTGATTAAATGCATCGGCTCCCGTTTGGGCTAAGTGCGTTAAATTGTCTTTTAATTCTTGTAAATTTTCGGTAATTGTTTTGATACTGCTTGTAACTACTTCTTCAGTTTGCACTACATTTGCTTTTGCTTCCTCCTTGGTAGGTGAATCTGCAAAAATGCTAGGTGTTAATAATAATGTAGCAGTAGCACCGAATGTTATTAAAACTTTTTTCATTATATTCTCCAATTATTTATATTTTCTTACTTTAAATCATAAGTTTTTTACAAAATCTATATTCTGCAACTGTATCATCTCTAATTTTCTGATAATCCTGTAACTCTTTCGTTAAATTTTTATATTGCTCTTTTATAGTTTCTAAAGAATGGTCTTTACTGTCCTGAGTATATTCCTCTAATCATTAATTTTGACGGATAATTTATCCGCTACTTCATGACATTTTTTATTAAAATCGGCAGTAATAATTTTAGCATAGTCCTTAAGATTTAAATGTAATTCTTCAAGTTATTCACTTATAGCTCCCATAAAGCCTCTTTTTGAAAAAAATAGCTAATAAAAATTAAACTTAGATATCGTATACCGATATCATAAATAATATAATTTTAAAAAGCAATTTTAAAAAGGACATATTTAATATATAGTTTATTAATATAAAATAAATTTGAGTATGTCATGACATTAGAACTAGGAAAAAAAGTTCCTGATTTATCTTTACACATAGGTAAAGATAAAGTAATTAAACTATCGGATTTAAAAGGAAAATTCATAGTACTATATTTTTATCCGAAAGACGATACGCCTGGATGTACTATTGAAGCACAAGATTTTAACAAGCTAAAACCGGAATTCGATAAACTTAATACGGTAATTATCGGAGTATCCAAAGATAAGCTTGACTCTCATGATAAATTTAAAGAAAAATATAGTTTAGGATTTGATTTAGCCTCTGATGCAAATTCAAATTTGTGTGAACAATTAGGGGTATGGGTAGAAAAATCAATGTTCGGTAAAAAATATATGGGCATTGATAGGGCTACGTTTTTACTTGATAATGAGGGAATAGTGAAGCATATTTGGAGTGCGGTAAATGCTAAAAATCACGCTCAAGAAGTACTTGAAACATTACGGACTATACTTTCCTAAGTGGTTGTTACGTGGATCAATTCCACCGCTGTCGTACCGTGGCTTGACCACGGGGTGACACCGAGTGTGTTGGGCCATTCAGTCACTTAGCTGATTACGTTTCATTTCTTCCATCTATTGTGAAACCAAAACCATTGAGAAGGATTTTGCTTAACCCATTCTCCTAACATTTGATTAATATTAAGCATAATATTATAGCAATCAGCTTTATTATCGCCGGTTTGCTCAAATTCTAATTGCGGATGAACTATTACTTTAAAATAGCTACCTTTAGTTCTGATAATTTGACACGGTATAATTGTATATTTATACTGCAAAGCAATTTTAGCTATGGCGTTGGCCGTCATAGCAGGATGCCCTAAAAAAGGCACTTCAATTCCATCATTCATTTTTTGATCCACAAGCATAACAATAGATTCACCATCCTTGATAGCCCTAACTAAAGCTCTTCTACCTTCAGGACCTTTCGGTATAAGTCTTAATTTATCACCGGCACGGCTTTCATTAATTAACTTATTAACATACGGATTATTTGCCTTACGGTAAATCACAGCAAATTTCGAATAAGATTTATGCAGAAGATGAAGCCCAATATCCCAATTAGCAAAGTGACCACTAAATAATAAAAATGGTCGTTCTCCTAGCTTTCTAATATTCTCAATACCTATTATCTCGGCTCTATGTTCTAGCTCAGCGTCACTCATTTTATTAACATAAGCACTTTCACCGATGAATCTACCGAAATTATCCCAAGTTTTATCTATGATTTTTTCAACATCACACATATCGCCGAATACTGCTTTAATATTTCGTTTAGCAATTTTATTAACGGCGAATAATATACCGACTTTTCTTGCTATAAAACTACAAATATCTGCTGCTTTATCTACACCGAATATTCCTATTACTTTAAGGAATATAACGACGATAAAATACTCAATTAAATATCTGAGCTTTTTTAAAAATTTTTTCATTTAATAAATCATGGTTGTTTATAGATAGTTCTACATCTAAACAGACAATATTATTATTTAAATCATTGAACTTAATATGATCTTTTCTTGTAGTAATTAAGGTAGTATTATGCTCTTTAGCTAACGAATATAAATTTTCCAAATCTTCTTGTAAATAATTATAATGATCAGGAAAAATTTTGTAACCGGTTATATTCAGTCCATAATTTTTTAAAGTCGAAAAGAAACGCTCAGGATTACCGATACCACTAAAAGCAAAATAATTTTTAGTTTTATCTATATTATTTGAAGGAACTATTTGAGCACTTATTACTTTATTGACATAAGGAGTTAAAATATTCGGTATTTTATCATTGGTACTACTGACTAAAAAAATTAAATCAGCTGCATCAAGGGCTTTATTTGGATCTTGTCTTAAGGGCCCTGCAGGAATTAGAAAGCCATTGCCAAAAAGCCTTTGGCTATCTACTGAAACTATAGTAAAATCTTTATAAAAATAAGGATTTTGTAGGAAATCATCAATTATTATTATATCAGGTTTAAGCTCATTAATTAATGGTAAAATCTCTTTAATATTTTTAGTAGCAATAACTGTTCCATACTTTGCAAGTATTACTCCCTCATCTCCTACCTCTAATGCTGTATGTCCTGGATGTATGGTAGTTGCACTTTTAAGGTTACTACCATAAGCCTTAGTTACTATTACAAAACTTACATTTTTAGCTCTCAGTAATTTGGCTAGATACATTACTATCTGTGTCTTACCCGTACCTCCTACGCTACAATTACCGACACAAATAACTTTAGCAGGCAACATAATAGGACGCGCTAAACTATCTCGTAAATAGCCTAAAAATTTATATATCAGGCCTATAGGCAAAAGCAAATAAGCTATAATATTTCGCTTTTGCCAAAATTTAGGATATAAAAGTTTGATCATGTTATATATAAATTAGGTTAATATTTGTGTTATTGCATGGATCGATAAACCTACTCTATGTCATTCCCGCGTAGGCTGAGATCCATAAACAATAACTTCAATATCAATATAGAAGTTACATATTTGGTAAAATAGACATATAAAAACAAGTATTTTATATATGTCTCACTGGATTCCCGCATACGCGGGAATGAAATAAAACTATACAATAAAACATATTTATCAACATTTACGGCAGTGAAAAATAAAGTCCAACGGATTGATTGCTTTGTTGTCTAGTAGAATTTCAAAATGCAAATGTTCACCCGTTGCATTACCGGTTCTTCCTTGTATACCGATCAATTGACCCCGCTTAATTTTATTGCCTTCCTTAACTAACATTTCCTTTAAATGAGCATATTTCGTAACAAATTTGCGTCCATGTTTAATCTCAACAAAATTCCCGTAATCAGGGGCTCTAGCGGCTTTTATAACAATTCCGCTTGCTGCTGCATATATCGGTGCTGCTTTTTTAGCTTGTAAATCAATACCGCTATGGAAACATTTCTTTTTTCTTTTCTTTTTATGAGGACTTTTCCTAGTTCCGTAATGGCTAGTAATTTTCGGCTCATATTCTGGCATCATAAGCGGTATCGTGCTAATAATCTTATCAAGCTTGATTAGTTCTGAAATATTATTCCTATGAGTCGGTTTTTTTGTAAAATAACTAGCTTCCGGTTTAGAGAGAAACTTATATTTTGAATTTAATTTTGTTACAACTGCCTTTATATCAGATATTTTTATTTCAGCTGCTTTATTAAATTCTGTCGGGTTTTTATTATAAAATTTTTGTAAAAAAATCTTATTCTGCTTAGGGTTATTAATTATCATACCTAAGTTTTTTGCGTATATACATTTGTTATTTTTGTTTGTTAAATCATACTGTACTACTAAATCCGAATGACTGATTTTATATTTTTGCTTTAATTGAGATGAAGTAGTAGAAAGTAATATAGTATCACTAGATTCTTTAATACTGCTGCAACCTTGAACAAGAAAAACTATAAATAGTAAAAAGATATATTTTTGAAAAGACATTAAAAGTAAATATACGTAAATTTTAAGTTTAAAATATTGCTTAAATAACACGTTAATTTTTCTAATTCTCCTATAATATTTAGAGGATTAATTAACATTAAGCCACACTTGACCATATTTTTATCACTATTTAAAAGCTCATATTCAATAATTATAGCTTCGTTAAATCCAATATTTTTGTAATTGTGGTAAAAATCACGGACCAAAGGTACATCCTTTATAGGATACCAAATTAAGACGGGATTATTAAGAACTCGTAGCTTAATTTTTTTAAGTGCTTCAAGTAATTTTTGGAACTCATTTTTTACTTCAAAAGGCGGATCAAGAAAAATTAACCCTCTATTCTCTTTAAATGGTAGAAAAGCTTTAATCGCATTATAAGCATCTATATTATGCGTATCTTTTGGTAATAATTTTTTTAAACTTAAATAATCGCTTGGATGCAGTTCGCAGGCAATTAAACGATCATTTGCTCTTAATAATTGTTTAATTATAAAAGGTGAGCCAGGATAATGATTTTGTCCTGCTAAATTTACTATATTTAAGAAAGTTTGTAAGAGTTCAAGGATAGGATTAGTAGCTTGCAGTAATTTATTAATTCCCGTATTGCTTTCTAGAGTTTTAGAAGCCGCTTCCGAGTTTAAATCATAAAGACCAAGACCTGCAAAAGCATCTAAAACCGAAAAAGGTTTATCTTTTTTCTTAAGCTGTTCTAAAATGCTAATTAGCACTAAATGTTTGACTATATCGGCAAAATTGCCTGCATGATAAATATGACGATAGTTCATTTTAAATTAATCATAAATTTCACTTCTATGACCAGCTCGCTCGCATCACTCTATGTCATTCCCGCTTGCGCGTGAATGACATAGAGCATATACTTTATAAACCATATTTCTTTTTTAAGAATTCCGTTGTGGCTGCTGCAGTATAAAATATTTTATTTGGATTATTGCTTCTTGCTAAAGCAATTTCTGCATCTTATCTATCTTCTTTCAATGCACGTAAATAATGTTTGATTGCTGCTTATATCAGCTTAGATTTAGGCATTTCCTCTAATTTAGCTATAATGGTTAATTCATTATTTAAATCATCAGGGATACCAATACTATGCCTCATAAATGCCTCTTTATATTCATTACATATTATATCATAGTAGAATTTACTGTGCAATCTTTCGTAAAAGCAATGTAAATAATACTATATCCTTTAAGTAAGTTAGTAGCACATTTTCTCAAAGCGATTCTTCTATTAGAATTGATCCTATAGCCTACTAAGATTATTGAATCTAAATTATAATTCTATTTGTCTTTTGACACTCTTTTCTCCGTCCATTTGAACTGTTGCAAAACATGCAACAGTTGCTTTTCCTAAGCGTTTTTTATAAGCGTAAGCCATTCTTCTTCATCAATAATTTTAATATTAAGCTCTTTAGCTTTTTGAAGCTTACTGCCTGCATCAAGGCCTGCTACCACTAAATCCGTGTTCGATGATACGCTAGCCGCAACTTTAGCTCCAAGCTTCTCAGCTGTGGCTTTAACTTCTGCTCTAGATATCGTCGGTAAGCTACCGGTAAATACCACTATCTTACCTGTTAAACTGCTTTGTGCCCTAGTCTCTTTATAATCTTCAATATTTAATATTTCACCAAGTTTTTTGATAAGCTGGATATTTTCTTTAACGTCCAAAAAGGCAATAATATCTATTAAAATCTTATCACCGATGCCTTCTAAATTGTTTAGTTTTTGATAGATATCCGAATCGTTTTTGCTAAGCAATTCCATTTGAGCTATAAAATTATTATAGCTGCCAAATTCTCTAGCAAGTAATTTAGCATTTTGTTCACCAATATGCCTTATGCCTAGTGCATATATAAATCTTGGCAAGCTAACATTTTTTGATTTTTCTATATTTTTCAAAAGCTTTTCTACTGATTTTTGACCCCATCCATCCATATTTTCAAGTTTGATTAAACTAGCTTCATTGTTTTTTTTTAAAAAGAAAATATCGAGAGGATTACTAATCAACCCCTTAGCTATTAAAAACTCAACTTGCTTACGCCCAAGCCCTGCAATATCCATCGCATTTTTTGATACAAAATGGCGTATACGCTCATAATGCTGAGCTGGACAATTAAGACCGTTATCACAGCGTATAATAATATCTTCAGGAACGTAATACAACTTAGAATTACATGAAGGACAAAATAAAGGAGCTTCAAATGCTATTGTATCATTAGGACGCTTCTCTATATCAGCTCCCGTGATTTTAGGAATAACGTCACCGGCACGCTGCAAGAATACGTAATCCTTAATCTGCACATCTTTTCGTACGATTTCTTGGAAATTATGCAGCGTTGCTCTGCTAACGGTTACCCCGCCTATTTCTATAGGCTCAAGCTCTGCTACCGGCGTTAACGTACCGGTTCTACCGACCTGCACAGTAATAGAGAGCAGTTTTGTTTGTCCTATTATTGCGGGAAATTTATGAGCGGTAGCAAAACGTGGAGATCGAGCAATAAAACCCATTCTATTTTGTAGTTCAAAATCATTTAGCTTATATACTACCCCATCAATTTCATAAGGTAAATTTTCTCGATTTGTTTTTAAATATTCGTAAAAGGCAAAAATTTCTTCTTCGGACTTTGTAAGCTTAGATATTTCATTCACGCTAAAACCAAATTTTTTTAATTTTGTAAGTAATTGATCTTGAGAAGAAGCCAGATTCTGCTCAGTTACTCCACCTGAATAGACAAAATATTTGAGCGGTCGTTTAGCCGTAATAGAAGCGTCAAGCTGACGAAGCGAACCGGCGGCGGCATTACGGGGGTTAGCAAATTGATCTCTGCCTTGCTCTTCTTGTTCTTCATTTAGGTTTAAAAAATCTTGTTTTTCAATATAAATTTCCCCTCGTACTTCTAAACATTCCGGAGCATTATCTATTTTATGAGGAAAATTTTTGATTGTTTTAATATTTGCCGTTATATCTTCACCGACATATCCATCACCTCTGGTCGCTCCTGTTATAAGCAGCCCGTTTTTATATATAGCAGAAAAAGATAAGCCATCTATTTTAGGTTCACAAAAGATAGGAGCAAACTCATCAAGACGTAAGAAATTTTTTATACGGTCTACAAAATCTCTTACATCTTGCTCATCAAAAGCATTACTAAGAGATAGCATAGGCACTTGATGCGTAACTTTAACAAATTTATTTGCTATTTTAGCCCCTACTTCCTTGCTAGGACTATTTTCTAAAACTAAATGAGGAAATTGCTGCTCTAATTTTAGATTGATATTAACTAGCTGATCATACTCGGCATCTGACACTAAAGGATTATCCTCTATATAATAAGCATGGTTATACGCTGCTATTTTACAGCTGAGTTCTTCTAGTAATTTTTTTGCTTCTGCTTCAGATATAAAATCAATATTTTGCATTAGTAGTTAATATTTTTAATTTACATTGCTCAATAACTATAAATTTTGTCATTGCGAGGAGGCGTTGTTGCGTGGACCGGTTTTTCGTCATTGCGAGAAGAATAGTAATTAGACAAAGCAATCCAGGAAAAATAATAAAAAAATTCTGTAAATCAGAATTTTTACTAGATTGCTTCGTCAATTACTCCATAATTTCCTCGAAATTACGGCTTGAGTATTGGTTTCTAAAATTTTTATTTTCTTCAAAATCGTTAATTGCTCGCTTTAGTCTTTCAGCATTCTTAAGACTTTTGAACAAATATAAAGTTTCTTCTATAGAATGATGATCTTCAAGCGATATAATAGCCATCGATTTTTGTTTTTGTCTATCTACAATCACTGAAGTATGATCTACATAAACCTTGTCCATAACATAACATATCTAAGTACGTTTTATAATGAGTCAACTAAGGGCTTATTAAGAATAAAAATCAAAATCTTTACCTAGTTTAATATATTCTCTAATACGGCTTATGAGGTTTTGAAAATATGTTAAATTATGCCAGGTCATTAGCATAGAACCAAGTATCTCACCGATTCTAACTAAATGATGCAGATAAGCTTTCGTGTAATTAGTGCAAGCAGGACATGGACAATCATGTTCTAGCGGCTCATTATCACCTGAGTATTTGCTATTGCAGATATTTACCGTACCGTATTTTGTAAAAGCCTGACCGTTACGTCCTGAGCGTGTCGGAATTACGCAGTCAAACATATCTATACCTCGGTTAACCGCACCGATAATATCAGCAGGCTTACCGACTCCCATTAAATAACGCGGCTTATTTTGCGGCAGAAAATCCGGAGCATAATCAAGCACTTTAAACATCAGCTCCTGCCCCTCACCTACTGCAAGCCCGCCTATAGCATAGCCATCAAAATCGAGTTCTACTAAACCTTTAGCTGATTGCTCACGTAATTCTTCGTAAACACTACCTTGAATAATACCGAATTGTGCGTAGCCTTCCCGCTTAACAAAGGCATTACGTGATCTATGCGCCCATCTAGTCGTAAGCTGCATAGAAGTTTTAGCTTCTTCAAATGTAACAGGGTACGGCGTACATTCGTCAAAAGCCATAGTGATCGTGCTACCAAGCAGATATTGTATTGCGGTAGAACGCTCAGGCGTTAACATATATTTATCACCGTTAATATGAGAGCTGAAACTTACTCCTTCTTCGGTTATCTTCCGTAACTTCGATAGCGACATTACCTGAAAACCGCCGGAATCGGTTAATATCGGCTTATCCCAATTCATGAATTTATGCAGACCGCCAAGGCGTGCTATACGCTCGGCACTTGGCTGAAGCATTAAGTGGTAAGTATTACCCAGTAATATATCAGCTCCGGTTTCTGCTACCGATTCAGGCAACATTGCCTTAACAGTTCCTCTAGTCCCGACCGGCATAAAGGCCGGAGTACGAATTTCACCGTGTGCAGTTGCGATAATACCGCTTCTAGCTTTTTTATGCTGATGATGAATATTAAATGAGAATTTTGACACGTATAATCACTTGTTTTTAAAAGCAATATCTTAGCATACTATAGGAATGTTAACAAAATAATTTTAAAGCTAATTAAAGCGATTTTGCTAACGGCTCTATAATTGATCCTGAAATATAAAAATTAAGATTAAAGGTCGCAATACTTAAGAAAATCGTCAAGTATTGATCCCCAAAGTTTTAACTCAGTATAAGATTTTATATATATTGCCGTTTTAATTAATCCAAGTAAATATCAAGTCCCAATTACTGAAAATAGGACTATAATATTTGGAGTATTGAATAATTTATCTTCAATAAAAGCAGTAATGGTTCCTTTAGGCTCGTGTACGATTTGATTAATCAGCTCTCGTAAAATAGCATAATCAAACAAGCTTTTTTCTAGGGTTTTTAATATAGTAAAACTGTTTTGCCAACAATATAAATTAGGGAGTCCTCTACGACGCTTACGATCTTCAGAATTTGAAAGTGGTGTTAGAAAGATTATTATTTTTTTATAATGGTCTATGTATTTAATCAATAAGTATTTAAAATGAAGTATAGTTTTAGATACTGTAAGGAGGTAACGATGGTGGTCAGGTTATTAATTTAATTATAATTAATAACCCGTGCCCCGATGTGTTACTCCTTACTTCATTTTGTTCCGAATAATCAATAGAGCAATGGTTTATTTACGATCAACCATTAATATCAAGTAAATAACCACCCAAAACCTTAATAAAGTTGAGGATGGTATCATTCAATGGTAAATACCAACCACGTTTACAAAAGGCTTTAAAAACCCCCGAAATAGCCTTTTGCCATTTCAGTTAAAATTTATACATACGAATCTTGCTGAATTATCTACTCGTCAAGTAGCGGAAGCTAATAATGCAAGAGGAATGGAAGAAAATCAGGTTGCAAGTAAAATGTATAGCTAAAAACGCCTTAGAAAATAAAACCGGCAAAAAAGTAATCTCAACAGAGAATTATTGAGCGCCTAAACGTATAAAGTAACTAGGGTATGTGAAGAAAAATTAATAAGATTTTTGCAGTAATAGTTATACCTATTTGAAAAAATCTTATAATTTGTAGCTAAAAAAACAAAAATAGATTGAGTTGATTTTCCTTTACACAACCTAAGATTAATTTGAAATACTTACCAATGAGCATAATTTTTGATGGTCTGTGAGGTCGCAAACTGCCGAAAGTCAGCCACACTAGGTTTTAAGCTTATAGTAACCCTTAAGCTCTGAACATACATAATACCTCCCCGACCGTGAAGTCGAGGATTACATTGGTTTTGTGAGAAATGTTCTCACTTTTGGCAGATGTTTCGACACCATGAAATAGCACTTTGCTACTCCAAGTGTCATTTTATATACAACTTTCAAGTCAATGATTGTTTGTTATTATACCAACAACGTTCTATACTACTATGCCTAAAGAGCTGATGAGACATCAGCTAATAATGACATTTCATGATCTGGTAACTCTGGAATATAAGTATATACTCCGCTTGAGGTTTCATCAATTTCAAGTATCGTCTCGAATATTTTCTCAAGACAGTTTTTGTGTTCTTCGGATTGAATATCCATTTTCCTCGATTCTTTTATTAAATTCGTAAAAGATTTAATAGCAATAAAATTATCCTTTCCATTAAGAAGATCACATATTTTATGTAATGTGTTACCTAAGGAATTTATATTAACACATATGTTAGAGACAGAATTTAATTTTGTAATTGCTTTATCTAGACCTTGTATTTTTGATTTTAATAGAAACATATCATAATCTTGACCATGTAAATTTATCGTATCTTGCTGAGTGTTGCTTAGTATTGCAAGTATATCTGTTAAATTTCCAATGTCTATCATTTCATCTAATATAGCTTGAAATTCAATTAGTGTGCTAAGATTTATATTATCCTTTTGTAACTTTATGTTTTCACCCTCTAACCTTATGTTTTCACCCTCTAACTCTAAATTTTTATCTTTTATATCCCCCAACGTATACCAATCCCATCCATATTTAGCTGCAAAACCTAGACTTATTATTCCAAATACCGTAGCGGTGATATAAGCACCGGTATATCCACCGCCATTTGTTTCATCGTTAGGTTTTTCTGTAGTGGCAGTGATTGCCTCAGTGAAAGGTTTACTCAGTAAATCTAAAATATTGTTACCTAGTGCTGTAGTGGATCTAGCGTCCAACGTTACGTTGAAATAATCTAGAATAACCTTAAGATTATCAGTAGTGAATGTGATTGGTATATTTAATAAATTAAAAATGTCTACCCCTGCTTCTTGAGCATTGTTCAAAGTTATTTCCTCATTATTAAAAATATCTCTCAAATGATTAACAAGCATTTTTGCATTATGCTCTTGCAAAATAGCTTCGCATGCATTGGTAGTGCATTCACTTAATTCTACTAAGGTAGCGTTTTGCAGTAAGTGCTTACCTTCTTCTAAAATAAGGCTAGTATTGTTTCCATAAGTGACAATAGATTTTATAGGAATTTTAATGCCTGTACACTCGCTAATTACTGCTGATAAATCGTTAGGTACATCTGTTAAATGATTAGAGATTCCTACCCAATTACATTCCATATGCTCAACGAAATAACCGTTAGTGAAACTTCCTTTAACAGTATTATATACTGATGAAAATATAGTATCGCCTAACTTATAAATAATATGTTTTGTATTGCCAGGTAAGCTACTCACCATTTCATTTGCAAATATAGGCATGAAACAGTTTAAGTTTATACTGAATATAGGCGCCATCATGTTACTCCTTTAACTTAATTAATAAAACCACAAAGCGTGCTTTCTAGAGTATGTTAATGTATTTGTCAAGATAAAGTGAAAATAAATTAATATATTAGACAGGAGTTTGAGATGGGTTATTATTATGAAAGCCTCTACGCCGTCATACCGTAGCTTGACCATTGAATCCAGAAATATAACTCATAATGTACATAATTTGACATTTTTAACTAGATCCCGTGGTCAAGCTACGGTATGTGACACCAAGTGCGTTTTTTGATCCATGCAATAATACCAATGCCAAGCTGGCATCACATATACATTATTTCCCTATGCAGAAATTTTGAAAGATCTCGCCTAGTATTTCTTCTACGTTAATAACGCCCGTAATAGCACCAATGCAGCGTGCCGTAATTCTAATATCTTCAGTTGCTAGAACTAAATCATTATCTAAGCTAAAATCCGTTAAATGTGAAAGAGCTTGTTTTAAATAATGACGATGACGTTGATTTGTTATGTAAGGCGTTTCGGTAAAGCCCGCCATATTTTCGGCAATATTTTCAATATTTTTTAATATACTTGAAAGAGCAATATTATTTTTTACCGAAACTCTTAAGCATTTATATTTATCTTCAATTGAAAATACTTTGCTTGGTTCTATAAGGTCTATTTTATTAATTATTACGATAGTATTTTCATCAATTAAACCTGTAATATCTTCATTTATAGAGGAATCTAATTTTTTGGCATCAAACATAATAATTTTAATATCCGCTGTTTTAGCCGAATTAATAGCTCTTTTTATACCTTCTTGCTCGATAATGTCACTACTTTCTTCTCTTATACCTGCTGTATCTTGTAAAATAATAGGATAACCGCCAATGTCTAAATGACCCTCTATTATATCCCTAGTAGTGCCTGCAATATTTGAGACCATCGCTATGTCTCTTTGCATTAAGAAGTTTAATAAGCTAGACTTACCTGTATTAGGTGGACCAACAATTGCAAGTTTAAGACCGCTATTTAGTAATTCTCCTCGTCTATTATCGTTAAGATAATTAGATATTTCATTTACAAGGTTTTTATGAGTATTATTAACGTCGTTAAGGACGCTATCCGGTATATCTTCATCAGGGAAATCTATATAAGCTTCAAGCAGAGAGATAATTTTTAAAAGCTGACTACGCCAGCTATTATATAATTCTTCAAGTCTTCCACTTGCTTGTCTAATTGCTTGCCTATGCTGCATAATGGTTTCGGCGTTAATTAGATCAGCTATTCCCTCTGCGGCTGTTAAATCAAATTTATTATTTAAAAAAGCTCTTTTGGTAAATTCCCCTGCTTCTGCCAAACGAATATCAGAGATATTTAACAAAGTATTTATCATCATAATAGATATAGCTTTACTGCCGTGAGTATGAATCTCGACTACGTCTTCTCCAGTAAAACTATTAGGTAGCTTAAAATAAACAACCATAGCATTATCAATTAGCTCCTTGGTTTCAGGGGCAATAATTTGTTGGTAATACATTAATCTCGGCTTAAAGGCTTTTTTACCAGTAAGCAGCTGCAAAACTTCCAGACTTTTAGGACCTGAAATCCTAAAAACCGCTACCCCTGCTTTACCGAATGCAGAGCTTTGTGCAAATATAGTTTCCACTTATTTTCTATGCCTCTTGCTTAAGTTATTTTATATAATATAATAACTTTATTATTATTCTAGAGAAAATCATGGCATACAAAACAACTCCTTTAAACTTTAGCCGTTTAAATTGTCAAATTCCGCATTATAAAACTAAAATTCTAGCACTTAGCAAGGAACGTGAGTCAAGTTCCATATATATAGATTTTGTTCAAAAGTTTTTAAATTATATTCCGATAGATTATGATTTTGAAAATAGAGAAAAATTATTTCAAAATTTTGCAGATGAAGCCTTTAAGTTTTTTAAGCAAAGGGTAGAAAGATCAAGAAAGATAGCAATAACAAAGACGGTTATAGAAAATGATCCGGCAATAAATGTCCTGATATTACTTGATAATAAACCGCATATTGTTGATTTTATTATATGTCTGCTTAAAAACATGAATTTACAAACTAAGTTTTTACTCCATCCGGTAATAAACTGCATCCGCAATAGTAAAGGAGAATTAGAAAAAATATTAGAAAATTCTGTGTCAAATGAAAAATCAGAATCGATACTACATTTAACCATTTTAGGAAATTTTGACGATAAAACTACTACATTTTTAACTGAGGCTATAAATGCAAGATTAGAAGAGTTAGAACAAAGCTATAGCCATTTACCGCAATTACTCACAAAATTACAAGGTTTATCTAAAAATATAATTAATAATGATAAATTCAATTTTGAAGAAGCTAAAGAATTCTTAAATTGGTTACAAAAGAATAATTTTGTTTTATTAGGGACTCTTGATTTTGAGGTCAAATCTTTAAAATTAACTAATGAAATAGGAGCAGCAAAAATATGGCAAGAAGTAAAAGACGAGATTTATGATATTATAAAATGTTCTACTAATCCTTTATATCAAAATCAATTAATAATACTCGGTAAAATAAATAGTGCATCGCTTATCCATGCAGATAATTTAATCGACTATATCTTAGTGAAACAATTTAACTCTTCAGGTGAGTATATTGCGGGAAGTATAATTTTCGGCATATATAATTCAAATATATATTACCATTCAATAAGTGATATTCCAATCCTACGACAAAAATTTAATTTTGTAATTGAGAAAGCAGGTTTTGCATTGTCCAGTTATAATGCAGATAAGTTAAGAATTTTAATGGAGTCGTTACCGAGAGAAGCGTTAATACAAATTGATCAAGGCGATTTATATTGTATGTGTTTACATATGCTCTCAAGTATGATGAGTAAGAAGCTTAAATTATTTATTCAATATGATTGGTCGAGTTCTTTTCTTAATATCATAATTTTTCTGCCACGAGAACGTTTAACGGCTGAAATACATAATATGATAGATTGTTATTTAGCAGAAAAATTCGGGAGTAAAATTTTATCCAACTATATAACCGAAGTAGCCGGTAATTTTTCTTATCTTTTTGTAACGCTTGAAGCACAAGGGGAACATAAAATAAATTTTGAAGCAGAAATAATACAGCAAGATTTAGATCGTATCTCTACACGCTGGAGTGAAGATTTGTATTTTAAGCTTTCTAAAAAATTTGGCGAATATCAAGCAGGTATTAATTTAAAGCTTTTTTGTAATGTTTTTCCGGCAGATTATAGACAAAAATTTTCTCCGGAAATAGCTTTAGTAGATATTGAATATTTAACGGAAGCAAGCAAGTCACAAGCATGTATGTTTAATCTAGTTTCTGTAAATGAAACGGAATTTTCCTTAAAAATATATAGTCCAAAAGTAAAACTTGCACTTTCTAACATATTGCCGCCAATCGAAAATTTAGGTTTTAAAGCAATTGATGAACAAACTTTTGCAATTAAGGAGGCTCTCGAAATTAAAGAAAGCTGGATATATAATTTTATCTTAACTTCTATTGTACCTGTAACAGAGAATATTACCAAATTAAAAATAAATGTTGAAGAGGCCTTAGATAAAATGGCACTTGGGATGCTTGCTAATGATGCTTTAAGTAAATTAATAGTGCTTGCAGGTTTTAATTGGAAGCAAGTTAAACTCGTTAAAGCTTTAACAAGCTATTTGCATCAAACGGGTTTTAGTTACGGTAAAGGTTATGTACAGTTAACGTTACTTAAACATCCAGAATATACAAAAATGTTGGTAAATCTATTTGATATAAAATTTAATCCTAAACAGCCCAATAACAATTATGATGCAATTAAAGATAAACTAAATAATTACTTAGTAACCGTTGAGATGAGTAGTGAAGACAAAGTACTACGTAATATGCTTGGTATAGTTAATGCTATTACTAGGACAAATTACTATCAACCACATAAACATATTTTTTCATTTAAGTTTGATTCCTCAAAAGTACCAGATTTACCTAAACCTGTTCCATTTGCCGAAGCATTTGTTTATTCTAGAAATTTTGAAGCTGTTCATTTAAGAGGCGGTCCCGTATCACGCGGAGGACTTAGATGGTCGGATAGAGCAGAAGATTATAGGCTTGAGGTCCTTGGGCTTATGAAAGCACAAATGACGAAGAACTCTGTTATTGTCCCTGTCGGCTCTAAAGGCGGCTTTTATGTTCATTTTACTGAGGAAGGGCTTACTCGTGATGAATATATGGAAAAAGTGGTAGAATGCTATCAGAATTTCCTGAGAGGTTTATTAGACATAACCGATAATATCATTGACGGTAAAGTAGTACATCCGAAAGACGTTATTATTTATGATAAAGAAGATCCTTATTTAGTGGTTGCTGCCGATAAAGGTACAGCTTCATTTTCAGATTACGCTAATAGTGTGGCAAGAGAATATAATTACTGGCTTGATGATGCTTTTGCTTCCGGTGGCTCTGCAGGTTACGATCATAAAAAAATGGCTATTACTTCCAAAGGAGCTTGGATTTCCGTAACTAATCACTTTAAAACTTTAGGATTAGATGTTCAACAAGACCATATTACCGTAGTAGGTATAGGAGATATGTCGGGCGACGTGTTCGGTAACGGTATGCTAAGATCAAAGGCGATTAAGTTAGTGGCTGCCTTTAATCATAAACATATATTTATTGATCCTACCCCTGATCCTGTATCAAGTTTTAATGAGCGTTTGCGTTTATTTAATTTAAAGGGTTCTAATTGGTCCGATTATGATTCTAAGATTATTTCTAAAGGAGGCCAAGTATTTGAACGCAGCAGTAAATTAATAAAACTATCACCAGAAATTAAAAAATTACTTGATATAAATGATAATGAATTATCACCAGAAGAATTAATTAAAGCTATTTTAAAAGCAGATGTTGATTTATTGTGGAATGGTGGAATAGGCACTTATATCAAAGCTAAAACGGAAAATAATTTAGAAATCGGTGATAAAACAAATGATAGCCTTAGATGTAACGGTGAAGAAATTAGAGCAAAGGTTATAGCAGAAGGCGGTAATGTCGGTGTATCACAGAGAGGTAGAGTTGAATATGCTAAAAAAGGCGGACGCATAAATACCGACTTTATTGATAATTCAGCAGGGGTTGATTGTTCCGATCACGAGGTAAATATCAAGATTGCTTTAAGTAGTGCGGTAACCTCAGGAAAAATTACTTTAGAAGAACGTAATAAACTCCTACATGATATGACAAAGCAAGTTGAAGAATTAGTATTGCTTGATAATCATAAGCAAACTGAAGCAATAACAATTATGCAGTTATCTCCTACTTTAACCGTTAATATACTTAGTCAATTTATAGATATTTTAGAAGAAGCAAAAGTATTAGAGCGGGAAAATGAATTCTTGCCTAGTGTAGAAGAATTAAATAGGAGAGCTATTAGCGGTGAAGTATTAACTCGTCCTGAGCTTTGCGTATTGCTATCATATAGTAAGAGATCTGCTTATCATGAGTTAATTAATTCTACTTTTTCCCATGATAAATATTTTGATGCATATCTTATAGATTATTTTCCTGAAATGATGCAAAAAAAGTTTCGTAATGAAATTTTATCTCATCCTCTTAAACATGAGATTATTAAAACCGTTACTATAAATAAAATAATTAATCAGCTTGGAGGACCTCTTATTAGTATTGTAAAGCGTGAGATTGGTGCTCCTCTTTGTGATATAATAAGGTCATATACCATTATTTGTGAAATTTTTGATCTTGATGATATATGGGATACTATAAGTAAGCTACCTACTAATATTGATTACAATGTAAAAATTGATATGTTTACCGAAATAACAAAATTAATGCGTCGTGGTATTTCGTGGTTTATTAAAAATTTAAAACATCCTATTAATATTAGTGAAACTATCGAAGAGTTTAGAGTTCCTGCACAAAACTTAAGAAACACGGTAGATACTTTATTAGTCGGAGAAACTAAAATAAGATTTAACGAAAAATTAAATTATTATACAACTGGCGGGGTAGAGGAATCATTTGCTGCTACTATTGCTACATTTGACAATTTAATTTCAGTATTTGATATTATATATGTAACAAAACAGACTTCAGGAAATAATCAAGAGATAGCAAAAGCTTATTTTGCTGTAAGCGATATGTTTAGTCTTGATTGGTTACGTAAAGCTTGTGATAAGCAATTGAACGATTCATTTTGGCGTCGCTTAGGTATTCAATCCCTAAAAGATGATTTATATGACAAACAACGTAGATTATTAATAAAAATAATTAATAAATCTAAAACAATTATTGCTTTAGATTTATGGATTGATAATAATAACTTAGTTAAAAATTTTCTTGATTTTATTAAAGAAATTAAATCTCAAGAAACTATAGACTTAAATATAATTATTTTAGCAAATAAGAAATTTGAAATATTCTTACAAAAACTTAAGTAAATTATGTCGTCAATGCTTAAGCAAATTAGGTTAGATTCTGGTAAAACTTTAAATCAGCTATCTAGTTGATTTAAAAATTAGAAAAAAATATTTAGTAGCTTTAGAAGAGTGTAATTTTGATGTTTTACCGGGAGAAGTATACGTAAAAGGTTACTTAAAATTATACTTAGGTTATCTTAACGTAAAAGATTGAAATGCAGAGCAGATAGAAGCTACTAAACAGAATGAAACCGAAAAATTATTAAGTAATAAAAGAACTACGGCATTAATAAATTATAAACGTAAAAAACAATTAGTACTTATATCTATAATAATGTTATCAATTATTATTGTAAGTCCTACATTCATAATTAATACAACTAATTAATGCTTGGGCAAAAATGGATAGTGAAATATTAAAGAGATTAATGGAAGAAGTTGAGCATAAACTTGATGAGTTGTTGCAGGCACAAATGAATAATCAAAATGAAGTTAACAAATTACAAAATGAAAATAAAGAATTAAAAGATAATTATATAAAAATGCTAGATCAAATTAACATTTATATTAATGAACTTGAGGAAATAAAAAAACAGCAAAAATAATTATGTCAATTGTTACGGTAACATTAAATAACAAGAGCTTTCAATTATATTGTAATAATGGGGATGAAGAGGAATTACTATCTTTAGCGAATAAATTGAATGATAAAATAGCGGAAATTAAACTTGGTAGTCCTACAGCCTCTTTTGAGCTATTATTAGTTATGGCATCACTTACTGCTCAAGCTGAAATAGCGAGTCTAACAGAAAAACTTAATAAAAACGGCCTTCAAAAAAATCATCCAGACGAAGAAAAATTCGCAGAAACCTTAACTACTATAGCAGGTTACCTAGAAAACCTTGCACGTAAAATGGGAAAGTGATATATTAGCTCTCGGCTGCTTGGTTCGTGAGCTTAATATTAACCTAGGACTATCACTAACTTTTAGGACATTGTCCCTGTCTAATACTAATTCAGTTTAGATATATAAAGTCCACCTTTACATAAAGGTCTTTGAAGGATTTTAAGTAACGGCCAAAGCGGTGATGCATACCTATGTCATTCCTAGCTAAAAGCGTGAATCCAGCATAAAGCGAGATAAATCACGCTTTTAATTTTTAACAACTTGCGGGATTTATGTTTCTTTACTGGATTCCTGCCTACGCGGGAATGACATCGAGTAGGTTTTTCAACACATGCAACAAAGCTGGATGACACCAAAAAACGACAAATCACCTTTAAAATGAAACAAATAAAACCAAGCAATAAAGTTCTCGGTGCTTTTTTAGGCACTATCATTGAATATTACGACTATAGTTTATATGGTTTTTCAGCGTCAATTATCGCAGATAAATTCTTTTCACCCGGTACTGATCCGTTAACAAAGCTTGTAAATGTTTTTGCCGTTTATGCAGCAGCATATTTATCAAAACCTATAGGGGCCTATATTTTTGGACGTATAGGGGATATATACGGTCGAAAAAAAGCCTTAAGTTTTACGATTATCGGTATTGTAATACCTACCTTAATAATAGGTTTATTGCCTGATTATTCTTCGATAGGAGTTTGGAGTACGATAATGTTAGTTTTATGTCGCTTTATGCAAGGTATTTTTATTGGAGGGGAATATGACGGTGCGGCAATTTATGTTATTGAACATTTAGAAGCAAAATACCGATTTACTGCCTCTGCAATAACTAGATGTACAGGAGTAATCGGTTTATTATGCGGGATTGGTGCAACTAATTTCTTCAATTCTCATATTTTTCCGGAGTGGTGTTGGCGTATTCCATTTTTACTAAGTTTACCGCTTGCATTAATAACTCTTTATTATCGCCGAAAATTTGATGAAACACCGGAGTTTAAAAAAGCACATCATAGCCAAGATTCTATCCAAACACTTAGCTCTATAATTAAAAAGCAATGGAAAAATATTGCACGGTTGATATTTTTGGCTGGAGGTTTTGGAGCAACATATCAAATTGCGATCATCTTTATGAAGCAATATTTACCAATCGTATTACCTTCAGTCGGTATTATTATGAGTTCTTTTTCAGTATTAATAGTAATATGTTTTGCTGTTTGCATGCCGATTGCCGGCTTTATTGCTGACCGCTTAGGAGTTAATTCAGTATTAAAAATCGCATTGATATGTACTATTACAGCAAGTGTATTTTTTGTGATAGCAGTAAAATATCAAATGACTAATTTAGGGCTTACAGCTAGTTTAATGTTAGCTGCATCGGTTACTCCTTTTAATGCTCTTGCTCATAGTATAGTTATTAAGTCTTTTGTAGTTAAGGAACGTTACCGTGTTATAAGTTTAGGACATAATATCGGTTCAATGTTAATGTCTGGTACTGCTAATTATATTTGTGCAAAGGTAATAAAATCATTGGATTTTAACCTATTCCCGATTTTATATCTTTGTATGTTTGCCGTACTTGCTTATTCTATGACGATGTTGTTTAGTAATGATACCATATTAAATCAAGATCTAAAAAACGACAAATAAACATAAGTAATAAATTGTAATTATCGTAAAAAATGACATATTATAATAAATGTTAATTTAGAGTTATAATATGGAAAGAATAGTGACCAACATGGATCAGCATGGCAGAGTTCTTATACCGGCTTCCATTAGAGAAAGATTTAATACATCAGGGTGAAAAAATCACCATAGAAATTGAAAATAGTGAAATTAAAATCGTTAGCGTTGATAATATAATTGATGAGATGCATAAAATTTTCACCAAAAATCAAATTGATAAAAATATTTCTATAGTAGATGATTTTATTGCTGAAAGACGTCAGGAATATTTAATGGAAGAAAAAAAAGTAACAAATGTCCAAAATAATATTTGATGCCCCTACACTAATTGCATTATTTGATAAAGAAAATGGTTACCAATTGATTAAGAAATATATGCGCAATGGAGTTATTTCAATCGTAAATATTGCTGCAGTTTATAAATATTGTATAGAAAAACAAGGATGAACGGAAGAAAGTGCAAAAATACTTACTAAATTATTAGATATCAAAATTATAGACTTTTATCCTGAGCAAGCACTAATTAGTGCAAATATAATTAATACAACTAAAATTTATGGTTTATCAATTGGAAATAGGACATGTATAGCTCTTGCTATCTTTAAAAATTACCCTATTCTTACTTGCGATAAAATTTGGCAAAACTTAGATTTAGGTATTAAGTTTATTATGGCACAATAATTATTTTATATCCTTTAATCAAATAGGAAAACTTCATCTATTGCAGGAATAATAAACTTATTTTTACCAATATTGTGTTTTTGCATATAGCTTGCAGTAGTTCTAAAGGAGCCGAATTAGAGCTTCATCAGCTAATTGAAATACGTTAAAATGACTAGCTATAGAATATTTAGAGCCTAAGTTCAAATGAGTAAATACTGCTTATTCATGATTCATATGTACCTATTTCATAAACCATCTTGGTTCATAAGCACCTATCGAAATAAGGCTTATTAAAAATATTATGTTTTTTCCGATCTCTTTAAAAAGAGTATCGATATAACCCGAATCACCTATAAAACCAATATCTCCTATTTTAGTTTTAATGATAAAAGTTCCACATAATGCTTGATTTTTATCAAATATTCCTCTTACAGACCAGTGCTGTGCCGGTTCTAGATCAATATTTTGTGCTTTATATGATGCTCCCCATCCCAAGGTAATAATTTCTGCATCGCTAATATGTTTTTTGATTATTACATCATTAATGAGCGGTGTAATAATCCTTAGGCTTAGCCATTATCCATAAATCTTTAATTATTCTGATATCTAAGTGCTCATAATGATTATGCCTTACTACTATAATATCTATTTTGGGTAAATCGGTAAAATTAATACCAAGCTTTACTACTATTTTTGGTCCTGCAAAAGTACAAGAACTAACCCGCTCATACCATACCGGATCGGTTAAGATCTTTAAACCGTCTATTTGAATTAAAAAAGTTACATGCCCTATATAGAATATCCTTATAGTCTCATTATCAGTTATTTTTTGTGGGTGTAATATAAATGGAAGTAAATTGGCAGTGTTGTAGGGCATTGTGGTCGTTTTGAAGTTATTTTCCATTTTAGAATATCAAATAAGGTTTTAGGTTTGATATTAGGATCAATATTGAAAAAATATTTTTATTTAGATATACCTTCCTTTCGGTTTATTAGAGTTTTTAACTTGTTTAGCAAAAGATTTTGTTTCTTTAGTTGTCGGTTTATGCATAAATCCTCTAGTTTTTTCTCCTATCAGCATGGCTTCTTGCAGTATGTCTTTTGATAGTTTCGTTATGGCTGCGGATATTTCCGGAGTTTGTTTCATTTCTACCGTTATCTTTTTTTCTTTATTGATATCTCTTCCTATTACTTCATCTAGCGAAACATTTTTATAATCGGCAAGAGCAACAATTGCTCCCATATCAAGCATTTTTGTACGACCATCTAGGAAATTTTTCCACGCTGTTTCATGGGTACCTGTTCTTTCACTTAACTTATACGGGGTTATATTCTCTGTTTCTAATATATTCAGTACAAATTTTTTAAAATTATTTCTAATTTCTTCTGGACCATCTTTATTTGTTTCTGATATATCGTTAATCTGATTCAATTTTTCTTTTGACATTATATCTTCGCTCATTATTTTTTCCTGTAAACTTTATTCCTAAAAATTGAGAATTAAAATAATTTTTTAATGATAAGCATTTATGATTTTTAAGAGGATATCTATGAAGTTATTTTAATTTATAATTAAAGAGATTTAATAGCAAAAAAGAATTTAATGAGCTTTAAAATAACTTCATAGATAGCCTGTCAGGCTTATTTATTAATATATAACTAATAAATAGTAAAGAGAAGATAATTATAATGAAAATAATAAATTTAAGCTATTTCATTAAGTATTTAGGTCTGATATATGAAATTTAAATCTATTTAAACTTTTGTTGTCACAAATTATAAAATTTTATGAAATAGAAACCATGCATTTTCAAAATCTTATAATTTTAACATCAAATAACTTAAGATATAAATTAAATTTTAGATGCAGAATCTAAGATATTTTAAAAAGATTATATAAATTAAAAATTGTTTTTTCTACATCTTGATCATTTATTAATAAGGTAATTTTAACTTCTGATAATTGTATCATGTTAACATTTATATTATCTTTCGTTAACTTTGATAATATAGTTTCAAGTACTTTACAATCATTTTTAATCCCATAACCAATAAGAGAGATTGTAGCAATTTCTGCATCAAAAGTAAAATCTTGTATCTGCTTATCATTTTTTAAATTAGTAAGTAAAGCTTGTAAATTATTTTTATCGGTTAAACTTGCAATAAAACTATATTCTTCATTATTATTTACCTCTTGCATAAATTCAATATGATTATTATTTTGTGTAATAATATTTGCAACTTGCAAAAAACTTAAAGAAATACTCTTTACAGATATTTTTAATAAATTTTTATTAGAAGTAATGCTGTTAATAATGCCATTCTCCATATTTTTATCCTTTGAAGTAATTAACGTACCTTCTTTATTCGGTGAAAATGTTGAAAGAACACACATATCTATTTTATACCGCATGACCAGCTCTACAGCTCTAGGGTGTAATACTTTTGCTCCACTTGATGCTAGTTCTAACATTTCTAAAAAATCTATTTCTTTTATTCTCTTTGCATTTGGAATAATTCTTGGATCAGCAGTAAATATTCCCTCTACATCGGTATAAATATCACATCTATCGGCTTTCATAGCTGCAGCGATTAAAGCGGCAGTAGTATCGGATCCTCCTCTGCCCAAAGTGGTTAACCTATTGGATTTGTTAATTCCTTGAAAACCGGCTATTATAGGGACGATATTTAACTGTAAACATTTTTTTAGTAAATCTGTAGTAACTGATTCTACTACAGATTTACTATGATTATTATTGGTGAGAATCGGTAATTGCCAAGCTAGGAATGATCGTGCCTTTATATCTTTTTCTTGAAGAGCTAGTGCTAGTAATGATGCTGTGACTATTTCACCGCTAGAAAGTGCCACATCATATTCTGCAAATTGAGAAATACTGTTAAGGCTTGATACTTCATTACATAATGTGACAAGTTGATTAGTAACACCCGCCATAGCCGAAACTACTACAATTACTTGGTTATTTTTAGCTATTGCGGCTTTAATGATAGAGACGATTTGTTTTATTCTATCAATATTTGCAACGGAAGTACCACCAAACTTTTGAATTATTAAGGCCATAACTAAAGGGAGACTATTTATGAGTATTATTAGTGGATTAACAAAACACTCTTACTCTATGTCATTCCTGCGTAGACATAAATGACATAGAGCATTAAGTTGACACCTATGTACCTACACAACAATGCCATAAAAGCATTTTTTGTTCCATGTAATACTAGCAGATCAAACTATAACACTCTCAAAGTCCATCTGTAAATAAACTTTAATTAATAATTAAAGTTTATTTACAGATGGCATCTTAGGCATTTGTAATTTCTTTAACATTAACAATTTTATGATTTCGCTTAGTTAAAAATTCTACTCTACCTTCTATCAAAGCAAATATTGTATGATCTTTACCAAGTCCTACATTCGTTCCAGGATGAATTGTTGTGCCGCGTTGTCTGACTATAATATTACCGGGTATTACATATTGTCCATCAGATTTTTTAACTCCCAGCCTTCGACCTGCCGAGTCTCTTCCGTTCCTAGAACTACCACCGGCTTTTTTGGTTGCCATTTTATAATTCCTTTTAACTTATTATTATTGTTTGGTAATATCTAATATTTTTAATTCCGTCAGTTCTTGACGATGACCGGCTTTACGACGATAGTTTTTTCTACGCTTTTTCTTAAAGACTATAATTTTATTATCTTTAAGTTGGTTAGTAATTTCAGCCGTAACCACAGCTCCTTTAACTATTGGAGTACCAATAAAGGAAGGCTTTGAGTATTCGCCAATCATTAAAATTTGATCAAACTGAATTTTAGACCCAAGTTCTCCATCAATTTTTTCGACTTTAATAATACTATTTCTGTCTACTTTATATTGTTTTCCACCTGCTTTTATAACTGCGAACATGAAAACTATCTCTTTAAAAATTAATAAACATTTTTCGTATCATATTATTATATTAGCAATTAGTCAATGATAATATTATGTTATACTCGATGACCTTGAAAAATTAGCCACGTCATCTTACAAGAACTAGTGTGCTCACGTATTAAGTACCTGCTGCCGTTCCTCGTCTTGTAGATTCCTTACTCTTGTTGAAGTTGAGCTTCGTATACTGCCCTTTCACTTACCAACATTATCTATTAATACGAATATAATTGCGTATTGAGTTACCGCAGCAAATATTGCGGCTAACAAATCATCAAGCATAACGCCGATACTGCCCTTAATATTTTTGTCAAACCAATTAATAGGCCATGGCTTTACTATATCAAAAAACCGGAATAGACAAAAAGGTAATATGAAAAGTAATATAATATTTATTGTTAGCGGACTAAAATATTTAATTAAATGCGATTCGTTAGCAAATAAAGCAGAAAAAAATACTAAAATGATAGTAAGCATTTGCCCTACTACTTCATCAATTACCACTTCTTTTGGGTCGTTTGAATTTGTATAATTTAAATATATTTTAGTAAAATAAGTACCGAGTATTAAGAGTATCAAACATAGGCTAAAGCTTATAATAAATATACTAACAAGTTGAGCTTCACCGAGAGTAAGATTTGAGAAAAGAATAATTATTTTATTATTAACAATAAAATATATTAAGAAGTAAGTTAGAGGGAAAGCGGCAATCGATCCAAAAGTACCTGGACAGTATTTCATTTTTCCTATATAAAGAAAAGTAGCAAAAAATTCTGAAAATTGTTTTTTAGTAAACATTGCTTTAATTATTTTATTCTAGATTAGAGCTATAATACATTTATATAATAAAATTTTAACTGATACAGCAAAAATATCATGGGAATGAGCTTTAGCCATTTATTAATAGTGTTGTTAATTATTTTTGTATTATTTGGTGCCGGTAAATTACCTCAAGTTATGTCCGATTTAGCTAAAGGTCTTAAAGCCTTTAAAAACGGCATGCAAGACGACGGTAGTGATAATGATAAAAATAAATAATTGATCTTTAGTGTCACCCCGTGGCTTGACGACGTGGTCCAATTAAAAATACTAAAATTGTTAGTATGTTAAGTTGGTTTTGGATCCAGTGGTCAAGCCACGGGATGACAGATGAAAATGCCCTAATCCCTTGAAACAGTAGAATATACACCATTCTCTTTCCTAATAATGTCATACCGTCTCTGTGCTAATCCATTGATGAAATGAATATTACCGGATAAACCTATATAAGGTTGTCTACTGTTCATTCTATTTAAAAACCTTTCAGATGCAAATTCATTGCCTATATAGTGTGCAGTCATACGTCCTAAATCATAAGAAAGAAGATGCATGAAACCCATATGGTTAATACCTAAGTCTTTTGCCCTATCCGGAACGTTGCTATTGAGTAAATTTAAAGAACCGGTAAAGCTAATATCGATATTTTCAGGGTAATCGATATCAATACGATTATCACCGATTAAAATGGATTTTTTATCTAAATTATATTTACGAATGCTATCGGCAAGTAGGTTTAAATTTTTTGGATCATCTGATAGATAAATAACCGATTTTGTTGTGTCACTACGTTCATTTATAATATCGGTATTGTCTGAAATATTTCTTGCTGCTTTTGCTATAGATTCAGGATTATCCTCATAGAATTCGGTGCGTGATAATGATGCATTTTTCTGAATTAATATATTTTGCATTACTTGACTAATAGTTTGCGAATGCTTCCCTTTAGGCAATAATGCCATAAAATCTTTATGGTCGTTACTTGCGTAATAATTGATAATACGTATCAGTTGTTTTAAAGGAGCATGACCGAATACAAATAATTTTTCTTCTGCAAGAGCCGGGTTATTTGACATAGTTATAATAATAATATCATTAGCTTTTGCTTTTTTGGCTATTAGAGAGGTAAAGTTAGAATATAGAGGCCCTAAAATAATCTTAGTTTTACGTGCTACTATTTTATCCATAGCGTCTAAAACGTTTTGTTCGTCTGAACCGTCGTAAGAAGTAACATGTATATAAGCTTTGACTCCGTCGTTAAGTCCCATTTTAATTAAATCTGTATATTGTTTCCCAACAACACTATCAGGACCCTGATTTGGCATTAAAATTGCAATCTCAATTTCTTTTTGTTCGTTTTTAGACAAACTTATAGGTTCTTCTTTCAGAGTTTGACAGGATGTTAAATATATCAAGAAAAAAAATGATAGAACGATTCGTAGTTTATGTTTTATACTAGCCATAATATTACTTAAAATTAAAAAACTATGATTTTAAAATCGGGATTATATATTGTTTCAACGCCAATAGGCAATTTTGAAGATATAACGCTTCGTGCTATATCGACTCTAAAAAACTCAGATATTATCTTATGTGAGGATACTAGAATATCCCAAAAATTGCTAGCAAAACATGATATTCATACTAAATTACAAATTTATAATGATCATAGTGACGAGAAAGATAGAGAAAATATTATAAGTTTAATAAAATCTGGCAATATAATAAGCTTAATTTCTGATGCAGGAACTCCTTTAATTTCCGATCCTGGCTATAAGTTAGTTAAAGGGTTGCGTAGTCTTAATTGTCATGTAGACGTAGTACCAGGGGTATCTGCACTGATTACTGCTCTAACTTTATCGACTCTGCCTACTGATCGATTTTTATTTCACGGGTTTTTACCTAAAACTACAGAAAGTAAGCAAAAGATTTTTTATGAATTAGTAAATCTTAAGGCTACATTGATTTTTTTTGAAACTGCTCCTCGTTTGATAAACACCTTATCGGTAGCTAAAAAAATACTAGGAAACCGAGAAATATGTGTAGCTCGTGAGTTAACTAAACTGTATCAGGAAATAAAAACAGGGGATATAGATGAAATAATAGAGTTCTATCAAAACAATATTTTAAAAGGTGAGATAGTATTGTTGATTTCAGGAATTTTACAAGAACAAAACCAACAAATCAATTTAGAAAAATTGATAGAACTTTGCTTAAGTAAAAACTTAAGTAGCAAAACCACTACCGAACTTGCTTATGATAAATTCAAAGCCGTTTATAGTAAGAAAGAAATATATAGATTGGTGAACAACCAAAAAACTTAATATACTTCTTCTGAAACTCTACTTCTAGAGGTAATTTGTACGTCGATCCGGTACTCCTCGAATCCTAACGTATGTCTATATACGATGCAGTGCTGCGTTCTGTGTTTCCTTCAAATTCCTCCCTATAAACGAATTTCCAAAGAAGCCTAGTATAAATTTATAGTAGAATTTACCTTAGAATATGGTAAATTTAAAGAACAAAGATAAAATTTAGTAGTATAATATGTATAAAGTTAATACGAGAGGCGATTTGGCCTTTAACAAATCTTTAGAGTAGAAGAGTAATAGGGATTTGTTGATCTCGCTTATTAATGCGATAGTAAGCGAAGAAGATCATGTGGCAGAAGTAACGCTGCTTAATCCATATAACCCGAAGAATTTTTGGACAGATAAGCTGTCTATCCTTAATAGAAAAGACAAGAGTTAAAGTAGTAAAATATTTAATATTGAAATACAAGTGACAGATGGAGCGTATTACGCGGATACACGCACTTTATATTATTAGACAAAATACTTAATTTTATAAGTATTATGAATACTGATAATGATCATAATGCTTTTCAGTTCAGCAAAAAAATAGTGGTTTAATATATTTCAAAGATAGAGAACTACATACTATAGAGCTTAATAAATTTGCTAAGAACCCTAAAGAAGAGTTATCGGATGTCGTTAAGACAGTTAAAAACGCTTTAGATATATGGCTAGCATTTTTAACACGTAATGATTTATTAAATAACGATAATGTACCAAAAGAGCTAGATAATAATGAGCTAAAACAAGCATTAACAATACTTGAAGTAATAAATTTAAGTGATGCAGAAAGAGAAGAGTATGAGAATCGTAGAGAATGGCTTAGAATTGAAGCCGTGGCTTTTAAAAAGATGGAAGAGAAAGGAAGGGCTGAAAGAAATATAGAAATAGCAAAGAACTTGTTATTTAAAAATATAGATATAAATATAATAGCAGATTCTAAAGGGTTAACTACATAGGAAATAGAAAAACTAAAAGCAGAAATTGATAAGGTAGAAAAATAAAAGGTCGCCTGTGATATATCAGACGACCTATTACAAATTAGTTAGCTGAGCTGTGAGAACATCCACAACCTTTTGTACTCTTATTGCTTTTTGCTGAATCCTCAAGTTTTTTACCTTCCGCTTGCATATCTTGACCAGCTCCTTGCATTGTATTACATGCACTTGTTAAGAAAGCTACAGCTACAAATATAGAAGTTATAAATGCTGAACGCATAAATTTACCTTTATCAAATTGAGACTGGATATTATGAAGTAAACAAAAACTTGTCAACTTAAAATGTATACTCATATAGAGCTTCAAAAATTGGCTACATCGTCTTATAAGATCTGCGGTACTCACGTATTAAGTATAGGCCCAGTTCCTCGACTTATAGACTCCTTGCTCTTTTTGAAGTTGATCTTCGTATATCTATTTCATTTACTGTGAGTTTATTAATATAATACTCACAATCATCTTTAATAGGGCATATGTCACAATCTGGTTTTCTAGCTTTGCAAATATATCTACCATGCAGAATTAGCCAGTGATGGGCGTGAGTTAGCCATTTTCCATCGATAATTTGCAGTAGCTCTTTCTCTACTATTTCAGGACTATTACCTTTAGCAAGTCCAATCCTTTTGGCTACTCTAAAAACATGCGTATCAACTGCCATTGTCGGCATACCGAATAAGCAGTTTTGTACAACATTGGCAGTTTTTCTACCAACGCCTGGTAGTTTAACTAATTCCTGAAAGTCATTTGGTACTGAAGCTTGATAATTGCTTATCAATATTTTACATAATGCGATAATATTTTTTGCTTTGCTGTTAAATAGTCCGATAGATTTTATATATTTTTTAAGTCCTTCTTCACCGAGTTCTAGAATTTTTTCCGGTGTATCGTAAGCTTCAAATAAAGATTTAGTTGCTAAATTTACTGATATATCGGTGGCTTGAGCAGATAATATTACTGCTACTAATAAGGTAAAATCATTCTTATATATTAATTCAGTTTTCGGATTTGGATTATTCTGACTAAAAATTTCAAGAATTTTATTAACTATTTGTGCTTGCATATATTGCTATAGAAAGTGTATTCTAGAAAATAAATTATTGAGTCTTAAAATGCTAGAAAATAAAAATTTTGAATTTATAGAAAATGCACTAAAAAATAATAAAGTAGTGCTGTTCATGAAAGGTACTCAGGAAGCTCCAATGTGTGGCTTTTCTGCTAAAGTAGTAGCTATTTTGAATAAATTAGGTGTAGAGTTTCGTGATATTAATGTATTTGTTAATCCGGAATTTCGTGAAGATTTAAAAAAATTTAGCGATTGGCCAACATTCCCACAATTATACATTAAAGGGGCATTAGTCGGCGGCTGTGACATTGCAACAGAACTATACAATAATGGCGAACTTGAGAAGATATTAAGAGAGTAAGGATGTCATACTGCGACTCTTTGATGTCATTACCGCGAAAGCGGGAAGCCTTACGCTGGATTCCCGCTTTCGCGGTAATGACATCTAAAACATAACAATTTTGTAAAAAACATGAACAAATATTTAGAATATCCCGAAGTAGAAAGTAAAGAGCAGCCGGCAAAGCAGCTAGTAGTGTTACTGCACGGCGTCGGCTCGGACGGACATGATTTAATAGGATTAGTCCCTTATATCAAAAATGATTTACCCAATTGTCATTTTATTTCCCCACATGGTATCGAGGCTTATGATATGATGCCTTATGGTAGACAATGGTTTAGTTTGCAAGCACGCAGCCCGCATATTATGGCAAAGCTAATTGCAAATAATATTTCTAAGATTGAAGATATAATAAAGCAAAAGCAGGAAGAGTTACATCTAACCAACAAAGATACTATCATTATCGGCTTTTCTCAAGGTACAATGGTAGGGTTATATTTAACACTAGTTCAAAAAGAGTCGTTTTTTTGTACTATAGGTTTTTCGGGTGCATTAATTCCACCTATGGAAGTTAATAATACGCTTACCCCTATATGCTTGATTCATGGGGAATTAGATGAGGTAGTTGGTGTTAGTGCGATGTATAATGCGTCAAACTATTTATCTAAGCTCCATATAGAGCATAGCGTGCATAAATTAACTTCTCTTGCTCACTCAATAGATGGACGGGGGCTTGAGATTGCGATTAATTTTATAGATTTTGTGTATAAAAATTAAACTATGTTATTGCCTTAATACTTTATAAACTAAGATTATTTGTGGTGATTGTTTAGAAGTAATGGATAAAATCACCAATAATTCTATTGATTTGATTGTAACTTCTACACAATATAATTTAAAGAGTTCTACGGGTAATGGTATGAAAGACGCATGTGGTAGTAAATGGTCAAATGCAGCTTTACTTAATGGTTATAAAACCACTCCGATTGTATGCCGCATGATTAATATGTCAGTTGGCAAAGAGAATGCTTAGCTGAAATGCTGAAGATAATATCAAATGATGGAGCTATTTTCTATAACCATAAATGGAGAGTACAAAAAGGAATTCTACAAGATCGTCAAGATATAATATCAGGTTTTCCTGTAAGGCAAATTGTTATATGACAACGCAAAGGAGGGATAAATTTTAATCCTGGTTATTTTCTACCTACGTCTGAAGTCATTTATTTAATATTTTAAATTATCTCCTAAAGCAAATGCATATGGTGATGTATGGGCATTTACTTAAGAAATGAATAATGATCATCCTAGACCGTTTCCAAATGCACTAATTAAAAGAATTATATCTTCTACTAATGCAAAAATAGTCTTAGATCCATTTATAGGTTCTGTAACAACAGCAATAGCTGCTCAAAAATTAAATTGAGATTATATAGATATAGAAATTTCTCAAGAGTATGTACAACAAGCACAAGCAAGCATTAATGATCAACTTGACAAATTAACAATATTAATAAAATGAATATTCCTATTTATACAAAAGAATCTTTAATTGCTAAATGACTTGAAATTAAATCTATGGGATGTATAGAAAATAGTAGGTATGGAAATCATGGTGGGCTTGGAAACACTATTGAAGATTTATTAGGTATCAGAGAAAGAATTTTTCTTATATTCTAAAATCATGACACTTTCAGGATTTTCGTTAAATAAATTTATAGGAACAGTTGCAATTGGGGATATTGTTGTAGATTTTGATGCTAGAACATGGCATAATCATGGAAATAAGTTCAGGTTCAGAAATAGTAGATTGCACGAGTTGTATGAAAATGTAAAACCAATATAAATATGGGATAATTAATGAATATTTTTAATAATAATTTGCATGAAACGGATAAAGAAATTAATGAAATAATAAAACATGAAAAGTTACGTCAAAGTAGCGTAATCGAGCTTATTGCATCAGAGAATTTCGTAAGTCCCGCAGTACTTGAAGCTCAAGGGTCGATTCTGACTAATAAATATGCAGAAGGGTATTCCGGTAAACGTTTTTATAACGGTTGTGAGGAAGTAGATAAAGCTGAAAATTTAGCTATAGAGAGAGTAAAAAAATTATTTAACTGCAAATATGCAAATGTGCAACCTCATTCAGGCTCACAAGCAAATCAAGCTGTATATCTTACTTTATTACAGCCGGGCGATACAATTCTTGGTATGTCATTAGATAGCGGTGGGCATCTAACGCACGGTGCATCCCCTAATATGTCCGGTAAATGGTTTAACGCCGTTTCTTATGGCGTAAATAAAAAAACTTATTTAATCGATTATGATGAGATTGAGAGGTTAGCAGTTTTACATAAGCCAAAACTACTTATAGCTGGCTTTTCTGCTTATCCTCGTAATATTGATTTTACAAGATTTAGAGAAATTGCGGATAAAGTCGGAGCATATTTCATGGCAGATATTGCTCATATTGCAGGGCTTGTTGCCACAGGTGAGCATCAAAGCCCTATTTCTTATGCTCATGTTGTTACCTCCACTACTCACAAAACGCTTAGGGGACCAAGGGGTGGTTTAGTCTTATCTGACGATGAAGAGATAGGCAAAAAAATAAATTCTGCATTATTTCCAGGATTACAAGGTGGTCCGTTAATGCATATAGTCGCCGCAAAAGCAGTAGCTTTTTTAGAAAGCTTGCAGCCTGAATATAAAAGCTATATTAAGCAGATAATAAGTAACGCTAAAGCTTTAGCAAGTAGCTTGCAAGAAAGAGGATATGATATATTAACAGGCGGAACAGATAATCATATTGTTTTAGTGGATTTGCGTAAAAACGGAATTACCGGAAAGCTTGCTGCTAATTCTTTAGATAACGCAGGGATTACATGTAATAAGAATGCTATCCCGTTTGATGAAACTTCGCCTTTTATCACTTCAGGTATTCGCCTTGGTACTCCCGCATGTACTACTAGAGGCTTTAAAGAACAGGATTTCGTATCAGTCGGTCATATGGTAGCAGATATTTTAGATGGTCTAAAGAATAATAAAGATAATACTAAAGCTGAACAGCAAGTGCTACATAAAGTAACAAAACTAATTAAATTATTTCCGTTTTATGACTAATTTAAATAAAAAACCGGATTGGATAAAGGTTAAAGCTCCTAATTCTGCAGAGTATTATAATACAAAAGATTTAATAAAGAATCTGAGTTTAAATACTGTGTGCGAAGAAGCTGCTTGTCCTAATATCGGTGAGTGTTGGTCGAAAAAACATGCAACCATGATTATTTTAGGTTCGGTTTGTACTAGAGCCTGTATGTTTTGTAATGTCAAAACTGGTAGACCTGATTTACTTGATCCGCACGAACCGCAAAGGTTAGCAGAGGCTGTACAAAAGTTAAATCTTAAACATGTAGTAATTACTTCCGTCGATCGTGATGACCTTGAAGACGGTGGAGCTTCACATTTTGCGGAGTGTATTAATGAAATTAGAAAATCCTCGACAAATACTACTATCGAGATTCTAACACCCGATTTTTTAAGAAAAGAAGGAGCAGCTGAAATAATAGCCAATTCAAAGCCTGACGTATTTAATCATAATGTCGAAACAGTACCGTCTTTATATAAAACGATTAGACCTGGAGCTAGATATTATAATTCTTTAAGCTTACTTCACAATATCAAAAAATTATCTCCTGAAATTTTTACAAAATCAGGTATGATGGTAGGACTTGGCGAAGAAATAAATGAAGTAGTACAGGTTATGGATGATTTAAGGGAAGCACAAGTTGATTTCCTCACTATCGGACAGTATCTGCAACCTACTAAAAATCATGCCGAGGTCGCAAAATATGTTACTCCTGAAGAGTTTCAATATTTAGGGCGAATAGCAAAAACAAAAGGATTCTTGATGGTTTCGTCAACCCCGCTAACCCGTTCTTCATACCATGCCGATGAGGATTTTCAAAAATTAAAAGAGAATTACCAACAGCGTCATACAGTGGCTTAACAGGTGTTGTTGTATGGATACTCGAACCGTCATTACGAGAAGAAGCGTAGTAGCATCGACGTGGCAATCTCATCAAGCAAGTAGTACCAAAGTCCTGAGATTGCTACTTCCTTTTAGTTGTTTAACTCATGACAATATTAACGCTTTCTAGCAATACCTCTAGAGTAAATAACCCTAATATTGATTAATTTTTATTATATGATACTATGCGTATTATATACGTGTATGAGGATTGTTTTATGCAGAAGAAATTAACAATTACTATAGATGAAACGGTGTATTATAGACTGTATTCTGTAATAGGTGCACGCAAAATTAGTAAATTTATTGAACAACTTGTAAGACCTTATGTAATTAATGAGGAGCTGGGAGTTGCTTACAAAGCTATGGCTAAAGATACAAAAGCTGAAGAACAAACCAATGAGTGGGTAGAAGGATTAATAGACAATGATTTGTATGAAAAGATGTGAAGTATGGTTGGTAGATTTTAATCCATCGTTAGGCGGTGAAGTAACTAAAGTAAGACAAGCAATAATCGTTAGCAACAATTACTCAAATGCTTCATTAAATCGTGTGCAAATAATACCTTTAACTAGTAATATTGATAAATGCTATCCTTGTGAAGCTTATATAATGATAGGTGGTAAAAAAGCTAAAGCCATGGCTGATCAAGTCATGACAGTAAGCAAATTAAGGTTAAAATCTAAAATTAATGTTATCTCTAATGAAGATATGCAGCTTTTGGAATATGCCATTAAATTACAGCTAAGTCTATAAAGATAATTTATTCAATACTTGGTACAATGATAAACGTAGAAATCATAAAAAATTACGACAAATGGCGTGAGCATAAGCAGATAAATAAGAGTTTAATCCAAAAAATAACTCAAAATATTTTATTGCGGTTTAATAATTTTAGTAAAATAAAACAATTTGAATTATCAATGTTACTAACAAATACTGCAGAAATATTGACCTTAAACAAACAATTTCGTAATATAGAAAAGGCTACTAACGTTCTTGCTTTTCCAAGTAATGAATTAAATTGGCAGGATTTATATTCTAAACTTGAATTTTTAGGCGACTCTGATTATATGCACTTAGGTGATGTAGCATTTTGTTATGAGGTAATATATAATGAATCGTGCGAGCAGCAAAAAACTTTTGAGAATCATTTTATTCATCTTTTAATACATAGTATTTTACATTTAATTGGATTTGATCATCAAAATGACACAGAAGCACACATTATGGAAAATCTAGAAATTGAAATATTATCATATTTCGGTATTTCTTCCCCTTATTAACTAAATAAAAAACTTTATGTTAAAATCTTCAAAAAAAGAAGATTCTAGTAAAAAAAATCAAAATAATAATTTAATTTTTACTGTACGAAAATTATTCTCTCCGATAAAAAATTTTTTTAGAACAACAAAAACGCCTGATAATTTTTTTGGTGTCATCAAACGCCTTAAAATTAATATCCAAAAAATGACCCTAGACGAGCGTAATATTTTAGCTAATTTATTGGAGCTAGAAGATAAAACTATTGAAGATATAATGGTACCGCGTTCTGATATTGTGGCAATAAAATTAACTGCGAATCTAGCAGAATTAAGTGAGTCTATTAAGTTAGAAGTCCCACATACACGCACTCTTATATATGACGGTACTTTGGACAATGTAGTAGGGTTCATTCATATCAAAGATTTGTTTAAAGCATTGGCTACAAAGCAAAATGGTCGTTTAAAAAAACTTATACGTAAGCATATAATTGCAGCTCCTTCTATGAAATTATTAGATTTGCTAGCAAAAATGCGTCGCGAGAGAACACATATTGCAATAGTTGTTGATGAGTATGGCGGTACTGACGGTTTAGTTACTATTGAAGATCTTATAGAAGAAATAGTAGGACGCATTGATGATGAGCATGATCAGCAATTAGATAGCGATAATTTCAAGGTTATTAATAACTCAACAATTATTTCAAATGCACGTGTTGAAGTAGAAGTGCTTGAAGAAATAATAGGAGAAAAGCTAAAAAATGATGATGATGAGTTTGATACAATAGGAGGACTTGTATTGACTAGAGTCAGTAGTGTTCCGGTTATCGGTACTAGAATAGATATTTCAGAAAATATTGAAATTGAAGTTACGGATGCAACTCCTCGTTCTTTAAAACAAGTCAAAATTAGACTAAAAAACGGTTTGCATAGCGATAAGATTTGATTTTAAATAAATATGAATTTAGAGTGGTTGATACTCTAAGTTCATTAAAAATGTTTTGTTATTATGTTTCAGTATTGTATTCTACTGCTCCAATTAATCCTTCTTCTTGGGTATTTGTTCCAATATAATAATTATAACAGACTTCTCCTACCTTAATTGCAGCTAATGTTCCAAGCACATGCTCTCTACTACTGCAAGCTTACCGTACCAAGAGTGTTGTATTATCGTTTACTGTATCATTGATTATTTCCTTAAGCATAAATATCAACCTATTAATTAATATTAAATTCTAGAGCCATAGCGTATAACTAAATATTCACTAATTGTCAATAATAATTACCAAGAAACATGGTAAAATATAATTTTATGATGTTATTTTCATTTGACTTAGCAGAAAAATTGCGTTCAATACCGAATTCTCTATATATAAGAAATGATCGTTATGCATAAACTAAACAACTCTCAGCTATAAGCTAAGATGTTATAAATAGAAGTGTAATCGATTAGAAATAGGTCATCATTAATAGTTTCACCTTCTTGCTCATCAATATACTGCTGTATCATTTCATCAGTAATATTACCTAAATTAACTGCCATATAACCTCTAGCCCAAAAATGATTGCCCCAATACTGCTTTCTCAAATAAGCAAATTCTTGCAATAATATTCTTGAGCTACTGCATTTTCAATACTGCACAAGTTTGCTAGGTGTTATTTGCGGTCTATACTAGATAAACATATGAACATGATCACAAGCTACTTTGCCTGAAATTATCTGTACTTCATGTTCCATACAAATACTCCTAAATAAATCTCTAGATCTCTCTTCGCTACCTTTCACGTTAATACACTCTTGCTATACTTTGGTACCCACATATTGTGTACTTTTAAATCATACTGGATATGGCTATTTTTTTCTATAACTTCTCATATCTCTTTATAAATTCGTCGCCAAGGCAACTTCATTATATCTTACATTCGACTAAAGGCGATTGATTGTTCATCCCAAATCGGCATATTAGATATTAAACTACAAAATTACAGTAGTATATATCCTGAAGAAATTGTTACAAAAACAAAAATGCTTGAATTTTTAAATGAGTATGCAAACCATTTTAGCCGAGATTTATAAATAGGACATTTCACTGCTTCGGCTTTTTTACTTAATAATGATAAAACTAAATTTTTATTTATACACCATAAAGAGCTTGATAAATGGCTTCAACTAGGCGATCATTGTGATGGAAATAGTAATATATTAAATGTAGCGTGTTAAAGAAGCTATAGAAGAATCAGGAATTAATTAGATTAAAACAATAAATAAAAATTTTTGATATAGACGCACATTATATTCCGCACACTCATAAGGAGCCTGCTCATTATCACTATGATGTACGATTCTTACTCAAAACAGTAAATAACGCTAATTTTATAAAAAATAACGAATCGAATGAACTTAAATGGTTTAGCTTTTCTGATTATTCAAAATTAGATATTGAGCTAGAACGTTCCGTTAATAAAATGATAGCAAAGTTTATGAAAATTAACTATCCTGCTTGTTAAATATAAATTATTTCCCTATAACGGCATTTTTAATAGAATATAAATCAAATGCCATTATCTAGAATTTTTTCATTCCGTAGCAAGAACAAGGAAGCTTACCACAAAACCCAAAAATGACGCATCCAAACCCAATTAATGAGATTGCACGCTCCTTACAGTCGCAGCCTTATTGCACAGATTGCAAAAATACGCTCGGTGTCATACCTTTATTTGACCACGGTATCTGAAAAAACAACTTGTAGCGTATATTATTTGTCTATTTTTCCTGGATCCCGCGATCAAGTCCTTAGATGACAGAAGAACAACCGATCCACGCAACAACGCCTACAGTCGCTCACAATGACAAGAAAATCGTATCACGTAGGCAACATCAGTATCATTATGCTATTTTTTGATATTCAAAATATATTTTCCTTACTGCATAAATCCAAGCAAGGCATACGAAAGTAAATACCACCATTAGAATCGGTGAGATTGAGGTAAAAGTAGCAGTCGGAACTAAGGTAAAGATAATAGATTGTACAAGACCGCTAGAGGATTTGCCAACTTTTGCACTTATTACGTCAACCGCTGCTTTGCCTTTGGTTTTAAGCTCCTCATCAAGAGGGATATATAACATTTCTCTTGAAGTATCCCATATAGAATATTTAGTACCTTTAGCTAAAATATTTTGAATACCGCCGATCGAAACGGCAAGAGCAAGAGGTGACATTAAAATTGCTCCATCAAATAATGATAAAATTTGTTGATCAAATACTATAAGTACAAAGAACAAAATGCCGGTCACCATTATTATAACTGGTGAAATAACTGCTGCTGCAAACCAGTTATGCATACGCATAACGTTATTACCGATGATGGTCATAACCATTATTGCAACGCCTGTCCAAAGTATATACAAACTGTTAAATTCAGCATAGGTATTTACAGTCGGATATAATTCCTTAATTTTTGCTTTCCATACGGCTTCGACTAAGTTAATAGCAAATCCGAACGCTGCGGAACAAATTAAAAGTAGCCATAAATATTTTGATTTTGCAATATATTTAAAGCTTTTAATCAGTCCTATCCGTGCTGAAGTTGATCTACCGCTTTTTACTTTGGCATAAAATAATGGGTTAGTAAAAACGTTCTTACTAATAAATCTAACTAACAAACAATAAACAATAGAAACGATAGCAACCATTGTCGTGGATACTTGAACTAAAGTGATTTTACTATCCGAAATACTCATAAACTTCTTAATAATAGTATCTTCCGATGATAGATTCATCATTAAAAAGCCGACTAATATTAAAGAAGAGTTGCCGAATAGCGAAAAGAGAGTATAAAATCTTTTTGCTTCTTCGGTGGTAGTAAGTTCATTAGCAAACTGCCAAAATAATAATACGTAAAAAATATTAGGCCAAAGCTCGGCAAGACTATAATATACTATATAACCCCAATTACCTACTAATGATATATACCACTTAAAATGAGGATAGCGTTCCATCCAGTCAGCTAGATTATCTGGATGTACATGAAAAATATGAATATTAGGATAAATAACAAAGGCAAATAAAACAAAAAAGCCGATGAAAAATGCACTTAAATAATAAAAGATCTTGTCAAAAGTAAGATGATTAATCATTTTAGCATAAATAATCACGAATAAAGCAGCAGCAGGAGTAACACAATAAACTTTAGCAAAACCTGCTATTTCTGCACTAATCTCAGAAATTAAAATACTATCTTTTAAGATTCGTAAAACATTTTGATTAAATAAAATACAAAACATTAAGGCACTCATCGGAATAAACTTTCCGAGTTCGTAATTATGCACAGGCCAAAATGCCGCTCTGAATTTGCTTTTAAACGATCGTGATGAGGTACTCAGCATTATAAATCCCTAAGGACAAAAAAAAAACTTAAGTACTTTATGTTCTGTGTACTTTACAATCATTAATTATACAGCACACATAACCTCAGATTTTATGAAAATATATCTACAGATATCATCTGAGAGATGGTATACTGTTTGTTGTACTTTGACGGTGCTGAGCTTATATAATATGTTTATTCTTTTGTCAATAATTTAGTCATAAAATAAAATACTCGCAATGCTCGATAGTAATAAACTACAGGAATATTTTGAACTTTATGATAATTATACAAAGGCACATAAGCTAGGTAATAAATATTTAGAATACGCTAAAATAGTAATGCAAACAGAGTATTATAGGGTGTTGTATTACTCGGCATCATCCTCAATGCCATCCTTGTCATTCCCACGAAAGCGTGAATCTAGAGATAATCACAAGATGTGTTCCCGCTTTCGCGGGAATGACATAAACAGAGACATGGATGACAAGCATAAGTTCCTAATCATCCCATCTATCTTCAACTCACCGGAAATATTTTTTCTAGCTCGTGGCAAAAATTTTATTGAAAATTTGAGAAACTACGGTGAAGTTTATTTAATAGATTGGCTAGAGATTGAGGAACCTAAATATTTACTAGACGACTATGTGCATAAAATCATTGAAGTAATAGATAGTTTGAAAATTAAAGACATTAATTGCATAGGTCATTGTATCGGCGGTAACCTTGCGATAGCTACAAATGTACTTATACCTAAATTTATAAAAACTCTGACTTTACTTACCTGCCCGTGGGATTTTTCTCATTTTTTTTATATAAGAATGTTGCATCGATGTTTAAAACTAGATAGTGGCATAGAAAATTTACCGACAATTCCTAAGATTCATATTCAAATTTTATTTTTTCTGTTATTTCCTAACTATTTCAATGCTAAATTAAAAAAATTCTGCTCTATCACTTCTGATCAGGAGCAAGAATTAGCATTTAGAATAGAACATTGGCTTACGTCAGGAAACAATATATCTAAAGGTGTGTATAATCAAATCATACAAAATATATTGGATAAAAATATGTTTATAAATCTTAAATGGCAAATCGATAATAGATCTCTTCAGAAATTCGCTTATAGAAAGGAATTTGGAGGAGACACGGAACGCAGCACCGCATCGTATATAAACATACGTGAGGATGCGAGTACCGGATCGACGTACAAATTACCTCTAGAAGTAGAGTTGCCGAAGAGGTCTAATTTTATTATTGATCCGAGTTTAATCGATTGCCCTGTATATATAGTAGCAGCGGAAGATGATCAAATAGTGCCTAAATCTTCCATTTTATCTTTGCAAAAATTATTAAAAAACTCTAAACTTATAGAAGTAAAAGGCGGACATATTAGCTATTTGATAAATAGTAAATTAGATAAATTATTTAAGGAGTATACTTAGATAGAACTTCAAAAATTGGCGTTGTCATTCTATGAGCTCAGGTGCTCACGTATTACTATACGCTCCGATCCAAGGACTCTGCATGCCTAGTTCTTTTTGAAGTTGATCTTCGTATACCTATTATTCATTCACTTGGAGTATACACATTATGATAAAACCGGTTTATATAACTTATGCGAAAAGGACGGCGTTCGGCTCGTTTATGGGTAGTCTTAGCACGACTTCAGCACCAATGCTAGCTGCTCCTTTAATAAAAGATATGATACAAAACAGCAAAATCGATCCAGCTTTAGTAGGTGAGGTAATACTTGGACAAGTAATAACAGGTGGTAGCGGGCAGAATCCGGCGAGGCAAACTCTGATTCATGCGGGGATACCGAAAGAAGTGCCGGGTTATACGATTAATAAAGTATGTGGCTCAGGTCTTAAAAGCGTAGCACTTGCAGCAAATGCGATTATGACTGGTGATAATGAGATAGTTATAGCAGGTGGGCAGGAAAATATGTCGCTCAGTATGCACGGTAGCTATATCAGAGCCGGAGCTAAATTCGGCGATATTAAAATGGTTGATCTCATGCAGTATGACGGACTAACTGATGTATTTTCAGGAGTATTTATGGGAATTACTGCCGAAAATGTCTCGAAACAGTTTAATATTAGTAGACAAGAGCAAGATGAATTTGCTTTAAGTTCTCACAAGAAAGCAGCTAAAGCACAGCTAGCCGGAATTTTTAAAGATGAAATTTTACCTATCGAAGTAACGGTTAAAAAAACTACTAGTTTGTTTAAACATGATGAAACAATCAGACCTGATACAAGCCTTGAAATTCTGAGTAAATTATGTCCTGCTTTTGATAAAAACGGCGTAGTTACGGCTGGTAATGCTTCTTCAATCAATGACGGTGCGGCATGCCTTATGGTAGTTTCTGAAGAAGCATTGAAAAAGCATAATTTGATGCCGCTAGCTCGTATTGTTTCTTATGCTTCAGCCGGTGTTGATCCAAGTATTATGTGTACTGCCCCCGTTCCTGCCTCCCAAAAGGCTTTAAGTAAAGCAGGTTGGAGTGTTAATGATTTGGAAATTATCGAGGTTAATGAGGCGTTTGCTGCTCAAAGTATTTATGTAAACCGTGAAATGAAATGGGATATGGATAAGGTTAACATAAATGGCGGTGCAATAGCCATCGGGCATCCGATTGGTGCAAGCGGTGGACGTATTCTTATAACTCTGATACACTCTTTAAGAAGAGCTAAAGCTAAAAAAGGCTTAGTCACCTTATGTATCGGCGGAGGTATTGGTATGGCTATGTGCGTTGAAGCAGTTTAAATGTAAGTTAAATATGCTGTTACAGTTTTTTAATCAATAGCAAATTACGAGGTATTACTCAATAAATATAGATTTAGTCATTGCAAGCAACTGCAAGGAGCGCGGCAATCCAGAAAAATAATCAAAAAAATGCTACAAATTAGCATTTTTATATTTCCTTGCTTCGTCAATTACTTAGTAATTTCCTGGCAATGACAGAGACTTTCAGAAATATCTATAGTTATTGAGCAATGCCAATTACGAAAGTAACTTGCTATTGAAGGTAACTACAGTTTGTTATAAAATATATCTGATTTAATATCTCTACAACCTAATAATGCATCTTTACAATGCGTTATTGTATTTATAAACTCATGGAATGCAGAAGAGTTGGAGAATACCTCCGGTTCATAACTCTCCCAATAATTCTCTGCTTCTTCTATGTGATTACAAACATGCTTTAACTTTCTACCGAAATATTTAGGAATATTACACAAATTTTTTGCCCAGCTCCATACCATAAAATAGTTAGGATTGAAATCAGTATGATCTATAAGAGGAGTTAATTTAAAATACTTCAATAAATTAGAAAAGTGATTTATGAGTTTATGAAAGACTAACACTTCATTTTGTACGTAATTCTCATCATCAAATTTATATATTTTTATGCATACTAGTATCTCTTTTGCAAGTTCCATATAACGAGAAGATGAAAATTGGGTATTATAAAAGGTATAAGTTTGATTGTTATTAAGTCATTATTTATTATTTGTGCATCTTCAATTGGATATGCGTCATTCCAATCAATTAAATAGGACAATATATAACTTAAGGCAGCTAATTGCATGCTTGGTGACTAGTTTATAGGATTGCAAGAAGACCAAATGCTATAACACTACATATTTAATAATTTCCTTATTATTTTGCATTTATTATATCCTGTTTAGGTTAAGGAAATATATTAAATGACTTTGTAAAAGATAATAAAGTTTTATTAAAAATCATTAATAATTTGGCGATAATTTTATGAATTATACATGTCTTTATATACTGTAAATAGTAACATTAAAAACTTGTTTACTTCTGCTAGTTTCATACTTAAGATATTTCTATATTAAGTAGAAACTTCTGTTTATGTACAATCAATCCGATGAGCACATCAAATCTATTTTAGATGTATGGAAGATTATTGAAGTACTGACTCCCAATAAAAACGAAAATTTAAATAGATATTTTGAAATCATTAGAAGTAATACAGATAAAAAAGATAATTTTAGTTGCCGGCTTGATGAGCAAGAAAAGCTTTTTTGCTTGAAAGATGCACCGTTTAAAAAGCTATATAAAACATAACTCGGTATTGAACTCAACATTAATCTTAATGAAAATAAGGTAGCCGTTCATTGGCATGTTTATTTAGGATATTTAAAATGGTCAGCAGCTGAAATTGATCTTTTAAAGAAAATAGGTATGAAAAGACAGTTTGCATGTAAATCTAATTTCCTTATAAAATAAAGGAAACATGGCGATAATTTGTATTTGCGAACCTAAATTTGAAAGGCGAAAACCTTGATGACTCCTTTACTTTCCCGGAAGGTAAACTACAAGAATTGGATAACTGTCGAGACGCTTGCATGGTGGATGGTACGTTATGCGAACCTTGAACGAGTATAGATTAGCCTTGATTCAGGCTATGCTTAAGTTTTGTTATATCTACTTTGAAAACGATTAATTTTAAAATATGGTTTATTACCCATATAAATATATGGGCATTTATTATAGAACTCAGTATTATTAAATTAATCGATTAAAGGCTAAAAAAGCATTCTTCTTTTGAATGGGATGAAGAAAAAAAATAATATTAATATTGCGAAGCATAATGTAAGCTTTTATGAAACTCAAAAAGCTTTTCTAGATATATAAAGGATCCTTCTTAAGGATATGGACCATAGTATTACAGAAAAAAGATATTTTTGTTTAGGTCAAGTTAATGGTAATATTTTAACAGTCCATTTCATGTTTTGAGGTAATCATATAAGAATTTTTGGAACAGAATACTGGCTTAAAGGTAAGAGAATTTATGAGCAAGAGAATAAAATACAATGATGTGGCAACAGTGGAAGTAACAATAGTAAAAGATTTCTTACCACATCCTAGAGAACTGTTATTAAAAGATGATTCTGTAAAAGTAACCATTTCTTTAAGTAAAGAGAGCGTAGAATTCTTTAAATCAGAAGCAGCCAGTGCACATGTCCCTTATCAAAAAATGATTAGAATGTTACTAGATAAATATACTAAGCATTATAAAGAAAATAAAAGAGCATAGAGCTGGCGGAGAGAGAGGGATTCGAACCCTCGATACGGTATGACCCGTATAACGGTTTAGCAAACCGCCGCCTTCGGCCACTCGGCCATCTCTCCGGTTATTGCTTAACTTTATATCATCTAAATTATAAAATTTCTAGAATTATTTTATAATGCTTCTAACTAAATATAATCATTTCACGGCTTGACAGAATCGCCAATAACTAAAGCTTCCGTATCATAACCGGGCAGTCCCTTAAATTTAAGATCCCAATAACTAGTTAAACCATCCCAACTACAGACATGTTTAATATATTTATAACAATGCTCAGCCTCTATTTTGTAGTTTCAATAGTTGTGTTATCCTCACAAATATTAAAAAGTTGCTCGGTTATATAATAAATAGATTTGATATCGTTTTTATATTTACCTATTAGGTAATCTATAATTTCGACGCGTTGTTGTAGGCTAAGATTGTAAGAGCTCGCAGTTAGCAGCTTTACCCAACCATCTTTATCGTTACAAATATTAAAAAGTTGTACGGCTGCAGGACAAATAAATTCGGTATTATTTTTATATTTATCTACTAAGTACTTTATAATGTCGTTTCACTTGTTTAAACTCAGATGACAAGAGTCTAAAATTAACAATTTTACAAAATCATCATTATCGCTACAAATGCTAAATAGTATTTCTGAATATTCTTCGCTAAGATTATTAAATAATTTCTGATATTTTACTAACAATCTATTCCAAGTTATTGCTTCAATATCGACAAAATGATTATAATTTTTAGGCTGGTAATCTAATTCATAATACGTCAATGGTACCATAAAGTTGAGGTTATCTAAATTTTGATGATATTTTATATATCTGCTACTAGCTCACAATCTAGTTTTCTAATATCATTTACTATATTACCTATATACCGTGTGATCTACATATTAAATATTTAAATCTTCAAATGTAATAACTTGCCCTTTGATTATTGTATAGTTTTTAATTATAGATTCTTCATAGTTAGCAATAATATAAATTTTCGGATTATATATCTTTAAAATTATTGCGCAGCATATTTTTTACTGCTTTTACCGTATTGTGATTTAGATAATCAAGCTCTAGCATATGAATATTGGTAAGTAGTAAACTTGCATTATCTATCTTATCAAAAGGAACAACATACCATGGGTATTCACATTCTTTAATGCATCCTTTAATAAGAGTAATTTTTGAAACATTCTTCTTTTAAAAATGTATCATTAGTATATGCTAAAGCTAAATTTTCATAACCCTCTAACATTATCTAAATAGCTCTGCCAATCACTAGTTAATAATTCTAGCCATTGCTTAAAAAACTACAACTAATTTTCATATAATAATATTATTGAGTTAATTTAAAAGCTTTATAAATCAGAAGTTATTAGAGGTGTTATTTGCTAACGTTCTCTAAAAAATTCTGTAGTTCTTCTAAATTACTAATATTACTTAATTTATATGGATAATTAATTTTCCGTAGCATATTGGTTAGTACGTTTCCTGCCCCTATTTCTACTATATGGGTTACATCTAGCTGATTAAATAGCTTTAAAGTTTCACGCCATCTAACTCGTCTACATATCTGAAGAATTAAATTTTGTTTGATTTCGGTAGGATCTAGAGTAAGTTTTGCAGTACAATTTTGGATTATCGGTATTATAGGCTTATTAATTACAGATTTATCAAGAGCTACTCGCATTTTTTCTTCTGCAGGCTTCATTAAGCTACAATGAAATGGAGCACTGACTTTCAGTTTTATCGCTTTATAACCTAAATCTTTAATTATACTAATAGCATGATCGATAGCTGTGGTTTTACCGCTAATAACTATTTGTCCTTTGATATTATCGTTGGCAATTTGGCATACATTTATTTTGTTGATATCTTCTAATATTTCTTCAAGTTTTTGAAGCGGAATATTGATACAAGCTGCCATGCTTCCCTCACCTTCGGGACATGCTTCTTGCATAGATGTACTACGTATATGAAGTAGCTTTGCTGCTGTCTCAAGGCTAATACTTTCGGTACTACATAAAGCACTATATTCACCTAGCGAATGACCGGCAGCATAATCGCAAAAACTATCCAAATTTTTACCTGTTTCAGCTTTGATAATATTTATTATTGCCATAGATACTGCCATTAATGCCGGTTGTGCGTTAGTGGTTAAGGTAAGTTCTGCAGAAGGTCCATTAAAAATTATATTAGTGAGCTTTCGATTTAGTACTTCATTAACGACTTGAAAAGTTTCTTTGGCGGGTTTAAAATTATCATAAAAATCCTTCCCCATGCCGATCAATTGCGCACCTTGACCGGGGAAGATAAAAGCTGTTTTCATATTTTGTATTATCGATTGAGTCTGTTAATGGATATTATTAAAATTTTCTAAAATAGTCAAATTATTTTAAGCATTTAAAAACGGTTTTTCAATTGTGACGCTACATATAATTTTTACAAAAGTATTAATTTTGCTTAGCTCTATAACTTGATTACTTCCAACTAGTACTATAAATTAAACTAAGAAAATATAAACAATAAAATTAGTGATGAAGGTAAAAGAACATTTTAAAAAAGTTAGCAAGTACAGCTTTTGGTCCGTGGCTTGCTGCATTTCAAAAATGATTTAGTAACGAGGAATTAGAAGCAACAATACTGAATATAAAGCAAAAGGAATCTTAAAAGCTAGAGGTTAATAAAAAAGATTTAGTATCTAATAATGTTATTGAAATTGAACAAAAAGATATAATAGAGAATGCAATTTCAGGAGCTAACTAATATAAAGAAAATATAAGTTTGGTATTGACCATAATTACCAATATTAAATTAGAAAAATTTGCAGAATTTATCTCTAATTTACCGAAAAAACATAGTGAATTTAAGGATTACTTTCGTAGTGAAGCACAAAAAGATATTTTTTAAGAAGATGCTTATAAAAAAGTTGTTAATAAAGGTAAATTAGTTAAAAAACTCTAAAACTTATATAAATATAATCATGAAAAAATAGAACGAAATGTTCATGAATTAGAAGCTTATTTAGGTTCATATGAATATAAGTGTGATATTACTAAATCTGATTTATTAGGGCATGATTATTACTATAATGCATAAATTATTATGCTATCTGAAGTAGCGGTTTCAATAAAAATCTTATTAATTTTCTTATGACAATATTTAAATATAAATGATTTAAATTTAGGATATAGTAGTTAAATTGAAATCAAAAATATTTAAGTTGAAATTTAAATAAATGTTACTACTATTATGTAATGTAAACTAAACTCTATAAAATTAATAATGTTTGATCAGTCAAATATCTTATATACTCTGTTAATAAGTATTTTTATCTTTCTTGTTATAATCGTTATTTCTAAAATATCAAAATATAAAAGGACCTTAAAAGAAAAAATTTAAGTATTATACAATTTTATCTAGATAACAAATTGCTTCATAATCATTTGAATAAAAATCTTAAAAGCCCTAGAACTGAGAATTATGCTAATGCTTTTTTAGAAAATATCAAATATGATTTGACATTAAATGATATAAGGATGATCTAGCAGGAAGAGCTAGTAGGTGATCAGGAGCTAAGGAGTTTATTTCAAAGATAAGTTAGAAGAAGTTGCTGCATCTTTGAGATAAAACAAAAAAAGATATAACAGCTTTGTATGAGGTGCTGCATGCTAATAAAGAGTCTCAGAACCAAGAAGCACATAGATTATATATATTTATTTACCGCCTGATCAAATAAAGAAGCAAGACGCCAAAAGACTTATTGATGTAAAATCTCCGTACAAATTTACTAAGGCAGAAATTTAAATACTGGATATTTATATACATTTAGTGCAGTTATTTAATACTAGCTTGGAGTAAGCTAGGAAGTAATTGCTAAAAGCTGGAATAACATTAAGGACATTTTCCGATACATGCATCCATTCTTTAACAATAGCTAATTGACTTTTTTAAAAAATTAATTAAAACCTTCCTCAAGAATAGCAATAATGTTATTCTTGATTGTAGAAGTCCTTTATCACAGATGGTTAGCATTATCCATTTAAAAATGCTCCTCAACTTTGTCATGGTTGGTGTGATTTTAGCTATGTTCAGGGTTTAAAGTACAAATTTTAAACCTAAAAGCTATATAACTGTTCTGTGACAGTTCTTCTAATGCCCCAACCACCCAAGGTCAAAATCTTTGGCGGTTGAAACTTGAGCAATTTAAGTTTGGGAGCATTTAAGTGTTAAATCAAGGTAAAAAAGCATTTACGATAGAGTATTAGATTCTACTGAACAAGAGATAAATATGCTAAAAGATGAAATTGCATTTTTATTAAGAAATCCTTTCACAAAAGAAGATATAGAGAGAATTGAGTAACGTTTAGGAGAGTTGGAAAGCCGAATAATGACTTAATAAAGCAGCTGTTAATCAAAAGTTTGCTTGACTATTTCATACCAGCAATTTTCAGGAGTGTTAGATTTATTACTAAAACCGCATATAATTAGCCGGTCTTTAGCTCTTGTCATTGCAACATAGAGTAGTCTTATATATTCTTGCAAATCTTGTAATTTTGCAGCTTCTTTTAATTCTTGTAGGAACTCCGGCGTATCTACAATATTAGCAGAGAAGAACATTTCCCCTTTATCGTCCCAAATAAATTGATTGCTACTTACAGGCAAAGTAGTAGAATCGCATAATATAACAATAGGAGCTTCAAGTCCTTTAGAGCCGTGTACGGTCATTACTCTTATTTTATCTGAATGCTCCATATCACGTTTGATGTAGATATCGTTATTCTCAAACCAAGCAACGAAGCCTTGCAGTGAATTATCTATATCATTTGCATAGTGTTTGCTTAACGTTAATAGCTCATTTATCATATCATCACTATCATCATCGTAAAGCTCTCGTAAATTTAGATTATGCACCACTAAATCAAAGAAATTCTCAACAGTCGATATTTTATAAATTTCAATTAGGGCATTTAACTTAGCGTATATTGCTTCACAAGCAGATAGATTATCCCATAAACTATTATCGTTTTTATTTATAAGAAGTACGTATAATTGCTTTTCGTTAATGCCGATAATCGGTGATTTTAGTAAACCGGCAAGGTTTAGATCATCATCTGGTAGTAATACAAATTTAGCCACGGACATTAAATCCATTATAGTTAGATTTTCTTTAATATTAATTCTATCGCTTATCTCAACGTTAAGCTTAGCGTTACTAAGTTCTTTTATAAGATTATTGCTAAATTCATCTCTCTTTCTTACTAATATTATGAAATCTTTTTCAGATATTGTGCTTACGGTAGACGGTAAAATTTCTTTGCTTTCTATTTGTTCTTGTATGAAATTTACAATTTTTTCTATAAGTAAATCAGCAGCAGATTTAGAATGTTCATAATCTTCAGGCAATGCCCAAAAAAGCTCTTCTTGTTTTTCACTCATTACTAAAGGCCAAATTGTCACTAGGCCTTGATGTGTACGACATGAGGATATTAAAGGATTATCCGCAAGGAATAAACTAGGGTAATTGGATTTTATATTTTTCAAAACATTATGAGTAAATTGTAAAATCTCTGCACATGATCTATAAGAAAATTCAAGGGTGATATTTTTGAATTTTTTATTAGCACTTGTAAGGTTTGCTTTTAGTTGCTCCTTTACTAAGCTGAAATTATGAAGATCAGACCCTTGAAAACTGAAGATGGACTGTTTATCGTCACCAACTATAAAGGTACTATTACTTGGTTTATCTGCCGCATTAAACGCTGTTATTAAAGTAGTGATAATATTCCACTGCGGGGGGCTTGTGTCCTGTGCTTCGTCAACAAGAATGTGTTTTATCTCGTTTTCAAGCTTGTGCAACAACCACTCATGCGTAGTGTTATTATTCAGCAATTTTTCGGTGTAGTAAATTAGATCATCGTAATCGAGTAAATTATTTTCTTCTTTATATGAATCGTATTTTTTTAAAATAATATGAGCAAGTTTAGTAAGTAAGTTCGTATGATATTCTAGCTTCTCTATGCGATGCAACTCATCTAAACGGTAAATTTCAGAGATAATTTTTTCTAGCTCTAGCAATAATTTAGGATATTTTCTTCTTAATTCTTTCGATAAAAGGCTTTTACGTTTTTTTCCGTCTTTTGTAAAAAAGATTTCTTTCGGCTCTATTTCCAAATCATATTCTGCAAATAAGCTTTTTACCTTATCGTAAATATTATTTAATTCCACAAACGCTAATCTTTTATTATATATTTCATTTGGAATAGTTTTATGAGTAAATAACTTCTTGAATTTAATTTTCTGATCGATTATTTCATTAAAAATATCTTGCAGGGTTATTTCATGAAAGCGGTTAAGTAAAATTTTAATGAAGTCATTATGCTCATCACTTAAGTAGATTTCATTTCTGATATTTAGGAAGATATCTTGTAATTTAGTTTCTTCAAGAATTTTAAATTCCGGTGTGATACCTGCTTCTAAAGGAAAAGTGTTAAGGATTTTTTGACAAAATGCATGAATTGTATAGATATTTAAAGGCTCGTTGCTCTTTAGTATTTTATCGTATAAAGTTTTTGCATTTTCTATTTCTTGAGGTAGCGGCTTATTACCACTCATTAAGAAGAGTTCATTTTCTAAATTTTCTGCATCACAAAGAGAAAGATGTTTAAGCTTACTATTAATTCTTGCTTTCATCTCTATAGCTGCAGAATTAGTAAAAGTAAGACATAAAATATTGGTAGGTTCTACGCCTGTTATTAACAAACGTAAAAATCGATCGGTCAGGATTTTGGTTTTACCTGTACCGGCAGATGCCGATACCCACACAGAATAATTAGGATCGGAGGCTTGTTGTTGTAGATTGCTCATTTATGTATCGCTTACTGTCACCACGTGGCTTGACCACGTGGTCCAGTCTTTTTAATTATTTTTCTGGATCCAGCGATCAAGTCGTGGGATGACATCCACGGCCATATAACGACGCTGATAAATCATATATATTACGATTAAAGAAATAGCAAGACCGAACCAAGTTAAGGCATATTCTAAATGGTCATTTCTGATTGCTGCTAAATCATTTATCGAAAGTGGTAATAAAATATCTAGATTGCTAATATCTTGTCCTTCCGTGATAATATAAAAATTCTCTAGATTTAATTCTAAGGTTTGAGAGGCTTCTTTTAAATCTAAAGTTAGCCACACCTTATTTTTTATATCGTTAGCAGGTAAGTAGATACGAGTTTTTTCAGACGGCATAGTAACACCGATAATCTCATGTGGCTGATCGTTGGTCGCTTGGGTAATAATATTTTTATTGCGATTACTGAACCAACCTCGTGCTACTAAAATAACTTTATCTTCTATTGTTTTAAAAGGAGTAACTAAATAATAGCCGTCTTTTTCACTCGACATTGACCTTCTACCATATAAATATATGTCTTTATTAGGTAAAAATTGACCGGTAATTTTTACTTTGTGATAAGGTAAATTGTCTTGAATTTCTGCTAAATTAATTGCTGGTAAGGTTAGATTAGCTTGCATCGAAGCTAAGAATAACTTCTTTTCTTTTAATCGACTAAGCTGCCAAAAGCCCAAAGAGACGAGTATCATAAAGGTGATCAGTACAAGGAAATTTGTTTTCATAGGTAAGTTTAAGGAAGGTTGATAATCGTCATTGCAAGGAAAAACTGTAAGTTTTGACGAAGCAATCCAGTTAAAAATTCGGATTTACAGGATTTTTTTTAATTATTTTCTGGATTGCCGCGTCACCTACGGCTCCTCGCAACGATATTTTACTAAGCAGTTTTTAAAATACTACTAAGAAACTCTTTATGTTTTTGCAGCTCTTCTTTTGTAGGTTTAATAACAATACTAGCTTGCTCTGTTTTGCTATTTACTTGATTAATTGCTAAATTATTTATTCCAGCAGATTTATCAACCATTTTAAAAGAGGATTGTCTACCACCCGTTAGTTCCACATATACTTCTGCAAGTAATGCCGCATCTTTCAAAGCCCCGTGAAGCTGCCTACCTGAATTATCAACTTTAAATCTTTTACATAATGCATCAAGATTATATTTTGAGCCTGGAAACATACTTCTAGCCATAACTAAAGTGTCTATCGCATTGGACAGTTCTAAAAGTTTGATTTCTGCTCTTTTTAATAATGATAATTCGTGATTTAGAAATTTAATATCGAACGGAGCATTATGAATAACAAGCTTGCTATCTGCAATAAATTCTAAAAAATCATCGGCTATTGTGTGAAACAAAGGCTTGTCCTTTAAAAACTCACCGGAAATACCGTGAATTCTATACGCATCAAACGGAATGTCTCGCTCAGGATTAATATAAAAATGAAAATTCCTACCTGTTAACACCTTATTCATCATTTCAATTGCAGCAATTTCAACGATGCGGTGACCTTGTCGTGGGTCAAGTCCCGTAGTTTCGGTATCTAAAATTATTTCTCTTAAACTTGACATTCCCAATCCTTTATTAGTCTTTTAAAATCGTCACTGCGAACGGGTGTTGTTGCGTGGATACCAAAATCGTCATTGCTAGGAGCGAAGCGACGCGGCAATCCAGAAAAAGATTAAAAAAAATTCTATAAATCAGAATTTTTAACTTGATTGCTTCGTCGAATTACTACGTAATTCTTCTCGCAATGACGACTGGTGGTCTACGCAAAATGCCTACGCGGAAATGACACAAGTACCATAAAACAAGCTTACAATTTCCTTGCAATTACGAGAATTAGCTGTGCTATTTGTTTTTCCAAGTCTAACATATCAACGCTGCTATTTATAGCAAAATCTGCTTTTGCTATTTTGCTCTCTTGTGATAGCTGAATTTCTTTTATTTTATTATAAATCTCTATATCAAATGAAGTTCTTGTTATCGCTCTTTGCATTCTTATTTCTTCAGAGCAGTATATTGTTACGACAAAATCAAAATATTTATCAAATTTCGCTTCATAAAGCAACGGTACTTCGGCAAAGCCAAATTTGAAATTAGCATTTTCTTTTTTAAATAAAATGAGTTTATCTATCAGTAATGGGTAAATAAAATTTTGTAGTTTTTCTCTAGCTAGGTCATTATTGTAAATTAAATTACTGATTTTTTCGATATTGAAAGATTCAAGTTCATGAAGTAATTTTAAGATTTGAGTTTGTACGCTCAAATCTTGATATAATTCTTTTATGCATCTATCGGCACAAAAAGTTTTATATCCTTTTTCTGCTAAATAATCCAAAATAAAAGTTTTCCCAGATGCATAGCTACCGGTAATACCTATTGCTAACATTTTGTTATAAAAATTTTATGTTCATTAGCGAGTTTTATAGTTAATTCTTCTTCGACTATAATTACGTTATTTTTCTGAATCGCTACTCCTTTGTAATTATATTTAGCGAGATTCTTTATAGTATCAGGACCAATTGTTGGCATATCTAGTCTATTATCTTGACCTAATTTCGGTATTTTGACTAACACTCCCTCATGTTCTTTTTTACGTAAAGCTGCACATCTTGCTATTAAATTATCCGTCCCTTCGGCAGCTTCTATACCTAATATGTAGCCATTTTCAACTATAACCGATTGTGCGATGTCGAATGAACTTAAATGATTCAATAATTTTACTCCAACCTCAATATCATTTTTATCTGCACTGGTAGAGTTAGTATCGGTTATAATATTGGAGTTACCTTGTTGATTTTTATATATTGCGTTACTTGAAATTACTTTAAAACCGTAGCTTTCAAAAAAATCCGCTACTATTTTTAGCAGATTATCATCTCCTCGAATTTTTTGCCCAACTATTTTGAAAAGCAATAAACCGCCTATTTTATCTACGGATAAATTTTTAAAATTCGGTCTATTAACTCCGCCTATAAAAATAATATTTTGTACCTCATTATCCTTAAAATATCTTATAGCTTCACCAACCATACCGATTTTTAAAATCTTATATTCAAAATCTTTAATTGGATCTATATCAGCTTCGTCTTTAATCGCCGCTATATAACACTTGCCGCCTTGCTTTGTATAGTTACCTGCTATTAAGTAAGGTAATGACCCTCTGCCTGCGATAATGCCAAGATTTGGTAGCATAATCAAGTTTTTAATTTAGAATTCTAAATTATTTATTATAAGTCCATTTTTAATATAAATCTAGAATTCTTATTTGACCTTTACATTTTAATCAAATTAAGGCATAATGTTTAGTGCTAATATAGCTATAGTAATAAACGTAATTTAGAATAGAGGTTGCGGACTCGGGGGCAGTACCCGACGCCTCCACCAATACTCGATGAACTTCACAAATTGGCTACTTCGTCCTATAAGTACTGCGGTGCTCACGTATTAAGTATACGCTCCACTCCTTGTCTTATGGACCCATTGCTCTTTTTGAAGTTGATCTTCGTATACCAGTCGATGTCAATACTGCTTGTACTTTAAAAAGTGAATTTTATTTTGAGAAGTGAGCACCAGCAGCCTATACTTAATAGGTGAGGATGCAAATCCTTGATAAGATGAAATTCAATTTTTAAAGTACAAGCAGTATTTTATGGGGGCGAAATAGGATCGACGTGCCTAATAAAAAGATTGCTTTTACTCGGGATGATTCCGCCGATGGCTTTTGCCATATGGGTCAAAACAAAGAAACGCAAACGATAATAATCGTTCTGTAGATTTAGCTCTAGCAGCTTAATCCTACGCGGCTGGGGGTTTGCCGGGCAACAGAAAAACCCCACACGTATACTCGTTTAATTTGAAAAATTGGCATTGCCTAAAAACGGTTAATACCGTCATTAAAACTTACAGTGTTTGCTTGCAATGACCTACACTGCTCAAATTAAACTTCGTCGACCCATTTTTATTTATTTTTCTTTTATGAATATTGAATATAAAAAATTTGTGAATGAATATATGTTAGAATTTGTGAAAAAAATTCTAACAAAAATTCAGCATGAAAATTTATATTGGGATCAGTTAATATACATATCATACAAAACCGATAGCCCTGCAGTAATTTTACCTTCAAAAGTTAAACAGTCATATCCAAAACAGATAACAATAGTACTGCAATATCAGTTTGAAAATTTAATAGTACATGATACCGGTTTTTCCTTAACGGTAAGTTTTGACGGTGTTAAAGAAATAATTTACGTACCTTTTGATGCACTTATTAGCTTTGTTGATTTCAATAATAATTACAGCTTAACTTTTAATCAGTCGTTAAATATACAAGAAAATCAACAACATGAAGAGGAAATAAATACTAATAAAAGTTATAAAACTTCATTATCTCCAAATCAAAATGTTATAATGTTAGATAAGTTTCGTAACTCTTCTAAACCTAGTTAATGCGCATATATGAATTCAAAAGTAGTTATATATACTGATGGTGCATGTGCAGGTAACCCAGGTCCCGGAGGATGGGGGGCTTTATTAAAGTTTAATGATGCTAGTAAAGAAATATTTGGGTATGAGTTAGATACAACTAATAATCGTATGGAAATCACGGCAGCATTTGAAGCATTGAAAATTTTAAAAAAATCTTGTAATGTCGAGATTTATACTGATAGTAAATATTTGCAACAGGGAATTACCGCTTGGATTCATAATTGGATAAAAAATAATTGGTGTAAAAGCAACAATGAACCCGTTAAAAATGCCGACTTATGGCAAAAATTATACGCAGAATTGAGTAAACATACTATTATTTGGAAATGGGTAAAAGGTCATGCAAATAATAGCGGTAATATTGCTGCCGATAAACTTGCAGTGCAAGGAAGAGAAACTGCTATAGAAGTTTTAAAATGTCGTGGATAGATAAGTTTTTTATTACTTTTTTTCACAAAAAAGTAGGAGAAGATGAATTTTTGAATCAATATTATGAAAGCCGTAATATTGATTATTTAGGGCGTTCAAGGAGGTTTGTTATTTATAAAAATGTAAATGAACCTACAACAATTCCGCCAAGTTGGCACACTTGGTTACATCATTTAGTAGATGAGATACCGAAAAATATCCAGCTTTTTCCATGGCAAAAGAATGATAAAATCGTTCAAAAGCCGCCTAAAACATCAAATCTTAAATATAGTAGATGGCAACCGTAATTAATTAGTATACTTAGATAGAACTTCGTATACAATTCTTCCTTTATCATGGGTATAGTAAAAAAACAATGAAACAGAACATTATTGAAACAATTATAGGCTGTATAGTATTAATTATTGCTTTGCTATTTTTAATTTTTGCCTACAACACAGGTAGTTCTATAACGAACTCAAAAGGTTATCAGGTAACTGTTAATTTTCAGAGTGCAGAGGGTATAGCAGTTGGAAGCGACGTAATGATCTCAGGTATAAAAATAGGTATTGTAAAGAAAATTACTTTAGATCCGAAGAGCTTTTATGCAAGTGTATATCTAAATATTAATGATGATGTTAAAATACCTAAAGATTCTAAAGCCCAAGTAGTCACCAGAGGGTTACTTGGAGGTAAATATATTTCAATTGTACCTGGTAATGATGATGAAAATTTAGCGGCGAATGAAGAGATAAGATATACTCAATCAGCAATTAATATTGAATCATTAATTAATAAAATTTTTTCTTCATTTGGTAGTAAGTAGAGTTTTGTTACATTGCTCGTTTTACGTCATTCCCGCGAGAGCGGGAATCCAGAAAAAAATGTATAAATACAGAAAATTTTTGAAATTAAAATCTCGTTTTATGATGGCTCCCCGCTTTTGCGGGGATGAAATATATGGGGTTTTTCGAGCCATACAACAAAGTATATCAGTAGAAGTAATACAAATTTCAACCGAATCTATTTTGAATTCGGTTTTCGTTATTTTGAAATCTCATAAATTTATTTCAATAATGTTATTTAAGCTATTGTAAAGTTCTTATAATAGGAGTATTGCATAGTTGTAGGCAAAATAATCTGCTTAACAAAATGTAACTAATCAAGGAGTAAATTATGAAAGAATCAAATTCAAACTCTGCTAAAGAAGATGTCGAAGGTATCAAAAAAGATATTGAAAGCTTAGTGTCAAGATTACGTAAATTAAGGTAAATCCGGATATATTCTATATGAGCAGTGAGGCAATTTATCATCCGTGATGGAACATTATTGGTACTATTGGTGGTACTGCTGCACTAGGACTTGCTACACTTGTCACTTCTTATGGGTTTAATTGGCGTATGGCTTTTTGGGTAGGTGCTGGTATAGCTATGATTGGAATGATAGCACGAACAACTTTACGCGAAGCTCCTGATTATGTAGATGCACGACAAAAACTTCAGGAATCATTATCACAAGTGAATCATGATATAGCAAATTTAAAAAACGATATTATTTTGCATAAAAAGTTGATAACAATGTCATAATTTCCTACTTTATAATTGAAACCATTTCGCCTATATATTTTAATTTTATTTATTTTAGTGATATTTTAAAAACACTCATTTTCTTTTTCTTCAGAACAAGTTATATATCATAATTTTATTCTAGGTATATGCTTTTTTGTTTTAAACTACATCCTCTTAAATACTTAAATTTAAATTATGGGTATTTGCTCATTGTGCCATTATTTTCCCATATTTGCGAGATATAGCCATAAATTCCAATCAAATACTTATAATTCAAATTATAAGTATTATACTAACATGTACGACATTTCCTGCTAATCCGGTAATTTGCTCTCATTTCCCTATTTTTAAACGTTTTTTTCTAGTACATTTACTTTTGCTATTGCGAAAGCTGTAATGTATCACGTTAGCTCTTTTGGTATTATGTATATAACTAGGTATTTTGGCAATCTAGGTTTATTAATTTGAACGTTACCTTTAACTATATGATATATTATAGCTAGGAATTATTTTGAGAAGCTAACAATAATAAATTGTAGTTATTATTAATAACTTTATTCGTTTTATAATAAGGATCAATTATAGCATAACAAACGCCTTCTATTAATTCTTGGGCACTGTCAATACCTAAATATAAAGCAAGAGTAAGGAATATATTAATAGTTTCTATTGCTTTTTTCTTTGGCTTTTCTTCTTTCTTCAAGTGTAATGTTAAAATATTGTGCAGACGATCCAATAATTTAATCAATAGTACTTCTTGATCCTTTGCATAAAATACAATATTTATAACTTCTCTAATGGTTTGTTCTTCCACATTAGAGTGCATGCTAACCATTTTACCAATTCATGGGTTAAATATTTTTGCAATAATTGCTGCTATGAGTTCAGTATCCTCAATAGTGTTGTGTAATAGGCTAGCTATAATTAGATTATTTATATAAAATTTGACTTCTTTATAAGCTACAAACTCCGCAAGCATAATCGCTACTTCAATTGGGTGAGAGTAGTAAGGATTGCCTGATTGGCGCCATTTGCAAGCCGTGATATTTACGGGCGTAATAGATACCTTTTTTGACTTCCTCTATATCAGCGGGATTTTTTACTTTAGTGTTTAAATAATTGTATTTCAATAACTTCATTCTGTATTATTATTTACTTTTGCTTCTTGTTCTTGCTGTAATTTATACTCTGCTGCTTTTTTCTATATAGTTAAAAAAGAAATAACAAAAAGTTAAAAAACTCGTAAGAATAATAGCAAATGTTATTATAATATTAACTTAATATATTCCCTTGCATTTTGAGCTTTTAAACGCTTTTGCTTCTCTTCATCTATTGTTAACTCAGAGATTAAAGTATCTTCTTTATTTTCTATATTTTAACTCTTAAAAATTAGACTATATTATGAATGGCAGCGTTTAATGATCATTAAAGAGAAGTAATTAAAATAAGTCAATAATTATAATTATTTAGGGTTGAAAAATTATCATGAACAGAAAGGAATAACATTATGAATAAAGAAACAATAGAAGAAAAATTTAAAGACATTGTGAACTAAAGAAAAAGAATAATAAAAAACTCGATGTCATCCCGTGCTTTATTCACGGGATCCAAAAAAATACCTAAACATCTAGTATTTTAAGTTGTTTTCCTGGATACCGTGGACAAGCCACGGTATGATATATCTCTTTAGTTAGCAATGCCAATTTAATAATGTAGTTAAAGCTATTCACAATGCTTATAACTGTGAAATCACAGAAGCACAAGCACGACAAACAGGAAGGAATTTTATCACATTTTTTCAAAAGCTTATAGAAGTACAAACTAGATTAGCAAAGGAAAAAAATAATAAAACTTAAGTATTAATTAACTTTTTGGAGGTTATATAAGAATCGTAACCGGAATTGCAACTTGCTATTTCGGGACGCAAGAATCTCTTGCTATTATGGTAATACATCAGCCATACAATGGTGTAATCCTCGACTATGTTATGGTCGGGTCGGCGATAGGCATGTTCAGAGCTTAAGGATCACTTTAAGCTTGAAACCTATTGCAAACTGTTAGTAGCGGTTTTCTTACCTACCAGACCACCAAAGTTAAACTTTGATGGTCGAAACTTGAGCAATTTAAGTTTAATAAATCGGGCATAATGATTATGTCCAACCAAAATAAAACGACCTTATCTGAAATCACATTAGAATTTGCTGCAAAAGAAATAGAAGCTCTACAAGCTTAGATCGTGCTTTTGCTAGAAACCCCTCTAATACACAGCGATATAGAAAGAATAGAACAACGTTTAGTCAAACTAGCAGAAATATTTGTTAATGGTTTGTATACTTGAAAATATTATCATCCTATTTGATTAAAAACTTATTACAAAAATAAGTACTAAGATAATTTATAGTAACCATGATTATAAATAGTGCAAAACTGTAACTCTATACCTGTTTCATCATATAATAAAGCCATTAATGTAGAGAGGAGGCTTTAAAAGTAGGAAGAACATACATAATCACGCCCACGAATATTAGAATGATTATTCCTGGAATAATACATACTATATTAAATGCATTTATAAAAGCAATATTAACTCCTTAATTAATTCGTAATCAAATGAAGGTGATCGTTGTTGAGCAATAATTATCCCTTCACCGATTGAGTCACGAGCTATTTCTGCCATTGATACAGAAACACCATGAGTGATTACTAGATTGTTACTGTATATAAAAGACGTAATACTCACAATAACAGCCATACCTAATACATCACCTAATTCATATGCTGTTTCTTATAGTGCTGCTGCACCTCCTGATCTCTCTGCTGATACTGCATTCATCATAACTGTTACGGTTGTAGAGAGGCATAGACTACTTCATATACCAAGCAGTCCAAGATATATAGTATTCGGTAATAAATCTCTATAGGCTAATATACTAGGTAAAATCAATGATATAGTAATAAAGATAAGCACGCTAAATATTATTATACGTGCAGTAAATCGTGTAAGTAAATATGACATCACTACAGACACAATTAAAGCAAAAACTGTTGAAGGCAACATATAAAGACCTGCATACAAAGTACTTAACCCTTTGATAAACTGTAACCATAATGACATAAGATACATTATAGAGCCTAAGACACAAGTAATCAGTAAATAAACTATTATTCCTACACTAAAATTGCTAATTAAGAATAAACTCATATTCACTAGCGGGTCATCACTTTTAAGTTGGTGTAAGGTAAATATTATTAGTAATACAATGCCAATTAATAGCATTCCACCGGATGCTATATTCATAATACCGTATTTAGCCAATATCTTAATATCTTGAACTAAAGCTGCTGTACCGAAAAATGATTGAAATACACCTATCCAATACCATGGTTCATTACTGGGGTTAGATGCTTCAGGAATCTAAACTATGCGAAAAGCAATAATTACTAATGCAATAGGTGCGTTTATAAAAAATGCAAATTGCCAACTTAAAAGATCAACCAATACTCCCCCAGTACGGGTCCTATAGCTTCTCCTACGGTTACCATGATTCCACACAATGATATTGCGATCATACGTTCATGTGTATTAGTAAAAATATTACGCAACATCGATAAAGTGGAAGGCATAATAATTCATCCTCCTAACCCAAGTAAAACACGGCATAATGCTAAGCCCCATGAGCTATCAAATACATAAACTAACATTGAAGCGATAAAAAACTAAAAGCCCACAAAGTAATAATCTTTTACAACAAAATCTATCTCCTAATGTAATGCACCTGCGGTAATTAAAAGACCTGATAATACTAATGCATATGTATTGATTATCCACAATTGTTGTAAAGTATATGGTTTTAAATCAAGCATTATAGTAGGCCTAACAGCATGCAAGATTGTATGCATACATTGATACTAAAAGTAAGAAAATGCTTAAAATCATTAAAATATGCCATCTAAATTTATAATATGTAAATGATGAATTATCTTTAGTATATATTCAGTTTGTGGAAATTGTGATACCCTAGGTGATAAGTTATTTAACCAATGGTTTTACTAAATCTATCTTTTTCGGAAACTATGTGACCTTAATTAGCTTTTAAATTTATAGCACATTTATAGCACAAGTAAATTTAACATCGAAGCATCATCTAGTATGGAAGTCAAGATTTAATCTTACAAGCACAAATAACATAAATAAAATTTGATTTTTCTTGCTCAAGCTTATATTTTAATTGGTAAGTTTATAATATGGAAATTTATGTCAAATACAGATAAGGAAAGAGCCATTGCCGCAGCACTCGTGCAAATCGAAAAAAGCTACGGTAAAGGTTCTGTGATGAAACTCGGGCAACGTCCGAATGTTGATATAGAAGCCGTATCTACCGGCTCACTTGGGCTAGATATAGCTCTTGGAATCGGTGGTGTTCCTAAAGGCAGAATTATCGAGATTTTTGGTCCTGAAAGCTCAGGTAAAACCACTCTAACACTACATTTAATCGCCGAAGCACAGAAAAAGGGTGGTACATGTGCTTTTATTGATGCCGAGCATGCATTAGACCCTGCTTATGCGAAAAAACTTGGCGTAAATATTGACGAGCTTATTATTTCGCAGCCTGATACAGGTGAACAAGCCTTAGAAATTACTGATACTTTAATTCGCTCCGGCGGTATTGATATGATAATAATAGATAGTGTTGCGGCTTTAGTACCGAAATCAGAGATTGAGGGCGAGATGGGTGATGCACAAATGGCTTCTCAAGCAAGATTAATGAGCCAGGCACTCCGTAAACTTACCGCATCAATTAATCGTACCAATTGTATTACTGTTTTCATCAACCAAATCAGAATGAAAATAGGTGTGATGTTCGGCAGTCCTGAAACTACGACAGGCGGTAATGCTTTGAAATTCTATGCTTCTGTTAGGATCGATATAAGAAGAATAGGCTCCATTAAAGATAAAGAAGAAGTGATAGGCAGCCAAACTAGAGTAAAAGTAGTCAAAAACAAAGTATCTCCTCCATTCAAAACTGCAGATTTTGATATAATGTACGGTTCAGGTATTTCAAAAGAAGGCGAGATAATCGATCTTGGAGTTAAGCTTGATATTGTTGAGAAATCCGGCTCTTGGTTTTCCTATAATAACGTACGCATTGGACAAGGACGTGAAAACGTCAAACAATATTTAAAAGAACATCCACAAATTTCCAACGAAATTGAGAAAATAATACGTGAAAAATCGTCAAAAATTATTAATATAAATCTTGATCAAATGGAGGACGAAAATGATTGATTTAACAGCTAAAACTGCTTTAATTACGGGAGCTTCAGGAGGTATAGGTGGAGCTATAGCGAGGTTACTGCACAAACTCGGAAGTCATGTAATTATTAGCGGTAGTCATGAGGAAAAATTAAAATCCCTTGGAAATGTTTTAAAAGATAATTATACGATAGCAGTATGTAATCTTGCAGATAAAGAAGAGTGCAGCAATTTAATATCTAAAGCACTAAAGCTAGATATTTTAGTATGTAACGCGGGTATTACTAGCGATACACTAGCAATTAGAATGAAAGATGAAGATTTTAACAAAGTTATTGATATTAATTTAAAAGCAAATTTTATTTTAAATCGTGAAGCAATAAAAAAAATGATGCAAAACAGATATGGACGCATTATTAACATATCTTCAATAGTAGGAATTTCAGGTAACCCAGGGCAGGCTAATTATTGTGCTTCTAAAGCAGGCTTAATAGGTATGACCAAATCGCTCTCTTATGAAGTTGCAACCAGAGGAATTACGGTTAATGCAGTAGCTCCAGGATTTATTAAATCAGATATGACCGATAAACTAAACGCACAACAAAGAGAAGCCATAGTACAAAAAATTCCGCTAGGCACTTACGGTATGCCGGAAGACGTGGCAAACGCAGTAGCATTTTTAGCAAGCGATCAGGCATCATATATTACCGGCCAAACTATTCACGTAAACGGTGGAATGTTAATGGTGTAAAATTTTGTGCTAGCATAAAATAATTTTTTGTGCTAGAAGTGCTTCTAAAGATAAAATGCTATGAATATTTTAAATAAATATTTATACCAGTTAAAAAAAGTATAATAGCTGAATAATCGCTATTATACGGCATATAAAATTAAATGATTTATGGAGTTCAAAATTATGAGTATAACGGACAAGATCGAACAGAAAGTTATTGAAATGGTTGCTGAAAAGCTAAATAAAGATAAATCGATAATAACTACGAATTCAAGATTTATAGAAGATTTGGCAGCCGATAGCCTTGATACCGTAGAGTTAATGATGGCAATAGAAGTTGAGTACGGTATTGAGATCCCTGATGATGAAGCCACTAAAATTAAAACCGTATCCGATGTTATAACATATATCAAAGAACGCCAATCTTAATCTACATCAATTAAATCCCTAATAGATAATTAAAAATGTCGAATCAAAGAGTAAATAAAAGAGTAGTTATTACCGGACTTGGACTTGTTACTCCTGTTGGGCTTAATGTTAGCTCATCTTGGAAAAATATTGTAAATGGGGTAAGCGGTATAAAAACTATTACGGAATTTGATGCTTCTAAACTTGCGTGTAAAATTGCTGGACTTATAGATTACTCTGAGAAAGATGGATTTAAACTTGAAAATTTCACGCAAGCAGATAACGTTAATAGACTAAGTAAAATGGATAAATTTATCCATTACGGAGTAGCAGCCGCAACCGAAGCAGTTGAAGATAGCGGCTGGTTACCCGAAAATGAAGAATCTCGTGATAGAACCGGCTTGATATTAGGTTCAGGAATCGGCGGGCTTAAAATGATCGAAGATACCTCTATCAAGCTTTATCAAGAAAATAATGGCAAAGTTAGTCCCTTCTTTATTCCTGCATCACTAATTAATCTTTTATCCGGTCTTGTGTCTATAAAATACGGTTTTAGCGGTCCAAATCAAGCAGCAGTAACGGCTTGCTCTACAGGAGCACATGCTATAGGCGATGCTATGCGTATGATAAAACACGGCTATGCAGACGTTATGGTCGCAGGCGGTGCAGAAGCTCCAGTTACACCTGTTGGAGTTGCAGGTTTCGTTGCTGCTAGAGCATTATGTACTAAATATAACGATAATCCTGAAAAAGCCTCAAGACCTTGGGATAAAGACCGCAGCGGTTTTGTTATGGGTGAAGGAGCAGGCGTTGTAGTCTTGGAAGAATATGAGCATGCCTTAAATCGAGGGGCTAAAATTTACGGTGAAGTTATAGGATACGGCTCTACAGGTGATGCGTACCATATGACAGCACCACATCCTGAAGGTAGAGGGGCTTATAGAGCGATGAGAAATGCAATGCTAGATGCAGCTATCACCCCCAATATGATTGATTACATTAATGCACATGGCACTTCTACTAATCTCGGTGATGAGATAGAATTAGCAGCCGTACAAAAATTATTTTTAGAAGCGAATCCTCAAATTTTAATGTCTTCTACTAAATCATCAATAGGACATTTACTCGGTGCAGCAGGAAGCGTTGAGTTTATCTTTTCAGCTCTTGCAATTCGAGATCAGATTGCACCGCCAACTTTAAATTTAGATAACCCCATGGATGAGGTTAAGATAGATTTAGTAAAATTAAAAGCTAGAGAAACTAAAATAGACTACGTGCTTTCTAATTCATTTGGATTCGGCGGTACTAATGCTAGTTTAGTAATTAAGAGAGTTTGATTCCTACACAGTCATTGCAAGAAACTAAAGGCGTTGTTGCATGGATCGGTTGATGTTATTCCAGCAAAAGCGTGAATCCAGCGCAAGGCAAGATAAATCGGGCTTTAAAAAAGCATTTTATATCAAGATTTTATTCAAATAAAGTTTTTAAAAAGGCTTTAAAGTACTAGATTCCTGCTTACGTGGGCAGGTATTATTGCGTAGATGCCAAAACCGTCATTGCGAGCAATCCAGAAAAAGATGAAAAAAAATTCTGTAAATTAGCATTTTTTACTGGATTGCTTCGTCGAATTACTATGTAATTCTTCTCGCAATGACGGAAAACCGGTCCGCGCAACCACGCTACGCGTGAATGACATCGAGCAGGTTTCTTGAGCAATGCAACAAAGCATTCAGTCGCTCACAATGACGGATTTTGCATATGCAACAACATCAACAATATATTCCATTTCATGATCCAAATTTATTACATCAAAAGTGGTAATCTAAGTTTTGCCGATAAAGTAATCTTATCTGATTTAGCACTTTATTTATACAAAAGTGATAAAAGATTTGTCTTATAGGACGTAACGGCTGCGGAAAATCAGGCTTAATGAAAGTAATATCAGGGGATTATGAACTAGATAACGGCGAACTATTTCAAGATTCTGCAATTACAATTGGCTATTTAAGACAATATGTTTCTATAAAGACTAATCTAACTGTTTACGATTTTATCTTACAATAAACAGATAGTACAAAAGAAATAGATAAATACCAAATCGATATAATTCTAGACCAATTACAAATAAGCTGAACAGATAACTTATCAACCTATTCATGGCAGTCAGCTTAGAAGAGCAAGCCTTGCTAAGGCTTTAATTAGCGCCGGAAACATTACTACTTGATGAACCGACCAATCATCTAGATATTGAAACGATTGAGTGGCTAGAAGAATTTGTTAAATCTTATAACGGTATTATTATTTGCGTGAGCAATGATCGTTACTTCTTAGATAAGTTAGTTACTAGAACTTTAGTCTTTGCTCAAGGTAAAATTCATGACTTAACAGGATGTTACGAAGATTATAAACAGTATTTTACTACCTCTCCTATAACTAACAAAACTTCAAAAGCACTACCACTAGCCTCTCAAAAAGCACCTACAAATAAAAAGCTATCTTATAAATACCAGCGTTTGCTTGAAACATTGCCCGACGATATCGAAAAGCTAGAAATATCCATCAAATACTTAGAAAAAGAAATTGAAGATGTTAATCTATATTTAGATAATCTTCAACAATATAACCGTATTACTAGTCAATTAATTAATGATAAAAAGAAACTAGACGAGTTATTAAATCAATGGTTAGAAATACAAAATTAATTTTTATTAAAATTTTCTTGACTGAATTACTAATTGTTGTTAACGTTTTTGTGTACGATGGAAACACAGATAGAAGGTTATTGTGAGTGAAATTACAAATAAAGAATATCCACAAAAAGAAAAAATCGCTGATCCTCAAGCACTTAATGCTATCAAAGATATTCTTGCTCAAATTACCGCTACTAATAATCCTGCAGAGTTAAATAGATTAGTAAGTGCAGCTCGCAATATTAAATCTGATAGTACTTTTATTAATGATATAGCAGAAAAAGTAGAGGCTATAGCATTAAAAAAGCAAGAACTAGCAGAAAGCCAGCTTAATTCTGAAATTACTCAAAAAGAGCTAGAACAATTAGAAAAACAACGAGAATTGGAAGCAGCAATAATACAACATAAAATGGAAGCTGCAAGACAAATGCAGGAACTGAATGCTATTCATGATAGATTTAAGAGTAAATTAGAAGAATATAGAGAATTATCTCCTTCTATAGAAACAATGGTTAAAATAAATGAAAATGGAGAAGAGATAATCGATGAACAGGCTATTAATAAAAATATTTTAACTCAAGAAGAAATAGAAGAGCGTAGACAAAAATTTGCAGAACTTCAAGAGGAGAAAGAAAAAGTAAATATAATACTAAAAAAAACTAATGAAGAAAAAGAGATTATAGAAAAAGAGATTGATGCTTTAACTGAGAAATTAAAAGATAAAAATTTATTACCTGAGCAAATTAAAGAATTAGAAGAGAATTTAGAAGTAAAGAAAGAAAATCTTGCAATTAAAAACACTGTAGTAAAAGAAGCTAGAAAAGTTCAAAACCACGTTCAAGAAGAAATAGAAAGTGTTAAGGTGTTTCATCAAGAAAACCAAAAAAAAATAAATAAGCTTAGAGATGCTATAGAGAAATCAAAAAATACTCTAGCTCCTAACAAACATCAAGAATTTAAACAGAAGCATTCTTTACTCAATAACCAACAGAAAGCAATAGTCAATAATAAAAATTTAAGCAGTGAAGATCAAGATGTACGTAAAAATATATGTAGTAAAATTAATGCTCAACGTGAAGCAAATAGAATAAAAGATTCTTTAAATAACCCAATAGCTACCACAAAAAATTATCAAGTTGAGCAAAGTAACCAAGTTCAACAAAAAAAACCAAATAACGTGTGGATAAGATAAAATTTAACAAATAAAATATAGGATGAAATATGAGTAAACAAAGTAATGATATGGATACATTAGCAGAATTAGAAAGAATTAAATCTAGAGTAACCACTTTATCAAAGGAAATAAAATCTAAACCTGTGAAAAGTATGGTAACTACCGCGACGCCACATTCAACGAATGATCATCAGACTTCGAATCAAATGCATAATGATTATGAAGCTCAGCAAACAAAACTTGCCGGCAAAGGTGCTAAAAAATTTGGATGTGAAATAATGTAACATTCTAAGAGCTGTAACTACATAGTTGCAGCTCTTGTATCATTTTGAATTAAGCAGGAGAGACCTATTGCCTATATTTGTTCTGACAATTTAAAGCTAATATCACTTTGGAATATTACATTAATTTGATCAAGCTTTAAATCTTCTAAGGATGTTTGCATTGGTTTTGTAATACTCGGTGTGTTTGTATATTTAATGTCAAAACTTAAACGTGTGCCATTTTTAAAAATTAAAATCTAGTGCTGCTCCGTTATGAGATGACCAAAAATAGCATTCCTTAGCCTTAACTTTATGGTATCTAATAATTTGTTCTAAAGCAAATCCCTCCCATGATGCACCGATTTTAGGATTAGTATTTAATGCTTCTGTAACACTAATAAATTGTGATGTGTTTCGCTATCTCTAAAAAAATTTTAGGAGTTTTAACATGTCTTTTCTTAAGATTTTCATACCAAGGCTGCAAAAAACGGATCATAAAAGTTCCTTCTAAAATATCTAAATAATGCTTTGCGGTATGATATGAGATATGTAGAGAATTTCCAAGTTCTGAAGCATTAACCAAGACCTATTGTCAAACCTAAATTTGGTATATCTCTTTCTAACAATGTTTTAATATAATGTTGACGCCATAAAGTACTTAACTCTTTATCATCTGCAAGATATGATAAAGGAAATCCGCCGCGTACCCATAATTTTTGAGTGCCTGACACTTCAGATAGGGCAAACACCGGGGTCATTTCAATATAGCTTATCCTACAACCCCACCCCGACCAGCGTTTCAGAACCTTGTTTAATTAAGTCTCTTGATGCACTTGCCTAGTACTAAAATTTAATATCAGTTGTATCAACAAGAACTCTTAAAAATAGGAAATAGATTAGGTTTATACTGAATTTCATCGATAATAACAAACCATTTGAGATCAGATCAAGCAAGCATCGGTTCATTTAACCTTGCTAAATCTAAAGGATCTTCAATGTCAAAAATATTGATTTTAGAAATATTATAAGCTTCTGCAAATTGTTTAGAAAGAGTAGTTTTCTGCACCGTCTTTGCCCTAACAAAGCACAAACTTTATGAGTTTTAAAATGTTTTATTATTGATAAAAGGAATTGTTTTCTAAGCATTTAAACTAGTATAATCCGAAGTAAAATGAAGAATCCAGTAGACGAAGGTCAATTTCAAAAAGAGTAATCGGTGCACAAGGCAAGGAGCGGAGCATATACTGAAACATTCAGCACCGGAGATCTTGCAGAACGACGTAGCCAATTTTTGAAATTCACCAGTTAAGCTTCCAATTTTCAGTATAAAAAGGAAAAGTGATAAAGTCAAAAAGCTTTTTCCCGTTCTGCAACTATAATAGCATGTATTTTTTTAAGAGTATGGCTAAAATCATCGTTAGTAATCACATAATCGTACTCATTAGCATGTGACATTTCGTTTTGTGCCGACTTCATACGTAATTTTATTGCTTCTTCATTATCGGTAGCTCTCTTCCTTAAGCGTTGTTCCAGTATTTCAATACTAGGAGGCAATATAAATATAGCAACAACATTAGTAGCATTTTTCTTAATGCTCTTTGCTCCTTGCCAATCAATATCAAACAAAACGTCTAAGCCTTGATTTAATAACATTTCGACATATTCTTTAGGCGTACCGTAATAATTATCGTATATTTTAGCATATTCAAAAAATTTATTCTGCTTAACTAATTCTTTAAATTCTAGACTGGTCTTAAAGTAATAGTGTATGCCATCTACTTCTCCTAAACGTGGTTTTCTTGTAGTTGCCGAAATAGATAAACGTAAATTATTATCTATTTTCAATAATGCTTTAGCTAAACTTGACTTACCAGTACCTGAAGGAGAAGATAAAATTATAATCAGTCCTTTATTTTTTATTGTCATATTTTATATTTTATTTCGTAGGTACAGCATATTTCAGAAAGATTCAGACAAGATGACTTTAAATGCAAGCCTGCGAAAGCAGTAGATAAAGTACAGGTGAGTCATGCAAAATGCGCTTACATCAACCTTTATGAATTATGCGGTACTTTTCTTTTTATTACCTCATCCATAGTACAATTAAAATATTTTGCTATTTTTAAAATAGTATCTATTTCAGGATTGAATTCACGATTAGCTTCCGCTCTCATAATTCTACTAACAGTTGTATAAGGGATATTAGTGACTTCGGAAAGATATTTACGATTGATTTTTTCTTGTTTTAATTTTTCTTCTAAAAATTCTTTTACCTTAGTAGCAAGTGCCATATTAATAACCTCTGAATAAATAAAGGATAGATATATACAAAATTTGTCGAGTATTACCATCCTTGTTATATGGATACCACCACGTCATTGCGAGCAGTCGTAGACTGCGTGGCAATTTCATCAAATATTCTGAGAGTGCTTCGTCAATTACTTCGTAATTTCCTAGCAATAACAGAAAAACTGACCCACGCAACAATGCCTTCCGCATAGCCGGAGCCATACAACAACAACGAGTATTACAAAACATTTTTTATAATTATAGGTAATTTATAAGACCTCATAATTACCAAATCAAACCTGATATTATAATTTCTATATTTAGAATTGCTACTTAAAAATATTTCAGCAGCCCTAATAATTCTTCTTTGCTGATTGAAAGATACAAATCTATCATAAATTGTAGAGATTCTTGCTTTGACTTACAATAAAAACAATGTCTTTATTATGTAACACAATAATATCTATTTCCCATACATAGTAACGTTTTCTATGATGCAGTATTTGATAAAATTTTAATTTATAGATTATTATACAAATATATTCGGCAATAATGCCCAAATAACCATTTGTCATTATTCCTTAGGTAACAATACTTGCACAAATTCCGTTTTAGATAGATCAGCTGCTACATTTACCATAACATCATGTTCCGTAACTTTAGACACATAACCCACTAAAATACCTGCAGGATAAATATTACCGTGTCCGGAGGTTACTATCTCCTCATCTTTTTGTACTAAGTGATTGTTAGGCAAGTATAAAATTTTACTATTATTATTATTACCTGCTAAAATACCTTGTTCTCTTGAAGAATTAGCTCTAATAGGTATTCTAGAATTAATATCGCTAATTAACATTACTTTAGCATAATTATTACTCACTTCTATTACTTTTCCTATTAATTTTCTTGAATTAACCACGATTTGATCAGGTTCAATGCCTTGCTTTTTACCTGCAGAAATCAAAGCAGTTCTAGAAAAAGGATTAAAGGAAACACTAAGTAATTTAGCAGTAATGTATTCAAACTCTTCTTCCTCAGCAATCGTTAACAAATCTTTTAATGCAATATTTTCAGCTCTTACCGATTCTACTTCACTTTGCAAACGTTGTAACCTTGCTATTTCAAGTTTAAGTTCTATATTTTGTCGTTCTAAATCTTGAAAATAAACAAATTTTTGTGTTATTGAATTTATATATCCAAATATATCTTCATAAACTGCTAAACCGGTTGATACTATACTACCGGTTACTTCAAGTGATATACTAGATATTTTTTTAGGCGTAGTAAAAAATAAATATACAGACAATCCAAGCCAAAATATAACAAAAAAACGCTTAAGAGTATTTGATATTATTCTTATTAATTCTAATGAATTTGAAGAATTTTTTACTCTATTTGCAAGTATTGCCATTGTTAATCCTGTTTAAATAGTACATGTTTTAGCTTTGTAAAATCTTCAAGTACTTTTCCTGTTCCAAGTGCCACACAAGAGAGGGCATCATCTGCAACTATCACAGGCAATTTAGTGGCTTCACTAAGAACAAAATCAAGATTTCGTAATAATGAGCCGCCGCCTGTTAATACAATTCCCTTATCCACTATATCTGAAGATAATTCAGGAGGCGTTGCTTCTAATGCCACTTTTACCGCTTCAACAATTTGACTTACCGGCTCAATTAGACTATCAGCAATTTGTCTTTCGTTCAATATCATTTCTTTAGGAATACCGTAAATTAAATCACGTCCTTTAATTTCCATTTTTCTCGGTTCAGCGTTTTCATCTACATAAGCCGTACCTATTGCTTGCTTTATCTTTTCGGCAGTAGCCTCACCTATCAATAGGTTATAGTGCCTTCTTATGTATGAGATAATAGCTTCATCCATCTTATCACCGCCGACTCTTACCGACCTTGCATATACTATGCCCCCTAGTGACAAAACTGCAACTTCGGTAGTGCCTCCTCCAATATCAACAATCATCGAACCGGTCGCTTCCGTTACGGGTAGACCTGCACCAATCGCTGCCGCCATAGGTTCTTCAATTAAATAAACATCCCTACCACCTGCACTTTCTGCTGCTTCTTGAATAGCACGACGCTCAACCGGCGTAGAACCGGAAGGCACACAAATAACAATTGTCGGACCAAAAAAAGAGCGACGATTATGCACCATTCTAATAAAATACTTTATCATTTCCTCTGCACCCTTAAAATCGGCAATAACACCGTCTTTTAAAGGTCTTTTTGCTTCAATATCCGTAGGAGTACGCCCAAGCATCATTTTTGCTTCATGACCATAAGCATAAGGTACAAAAGCACCGTCTTTTTTTATTAACGCAATAACAGAAGGTTCCCTTAAAACAATTCCACGACTTTTTTGATATACAATAGTATTTGCCGTACCAAGATCGATGGCCATACCGGAAAAAAAACCTTCCAAAAATTTCATTATCATTTTATTTTTGCTCTCTAAATTCTAAAAACGCTCCTATGGAACTGTTAATAAAACAAACAATCCCATAGTAAATAAAAATTTAATTATAGATGAAGTTTAATTTGGAAAAGAGCAAGAAGCCTCGGAATTTTTGACCGCAGCGTAGAATACTACGTGAGGATCAAAAATGAGAAGCGACGCAGACAATTTTCAAATTAAACGAGTATATATTAAATTTCCTTATAATGTAAAATAATAAAGTTACTAATGAAGAATATTAGCATACTAGGCAATAAAATAGCAGCAGTTAAAGACAAATTATTATAAGTAAGTATTTTTAATAATATTTCTGATAACGAATATGCTATAAAACCTAAAAATAAACCTAATATCAGTATTTTTTCTTGGGAATTATCACGCTGTTTAAGACTAATAAAACAACTTGCTAAAATTACGGTTGCCATCATCATTATAGGCTTAAATAATTGCTTATAATAATAAATTTGATAATTAATAGCGGGTAAACCTGAATTGAATAATTCATTAATTAATTTAGGTAAAGACCAAATAGAAACCATTTCAGGACGAATAAATTTATTTACTAAACTATTAATTGATAAATTTGTCTGTATAGTTAAATTATTGTAAGCCTTAGTTTCCTCTTTTGTACAAACCTTCACTCTCTTTAAATGTAACATTTTATTTTCAATAATACCGTATAATGCATCAATTCTCTTTAAAAAAGAATTATTACTATCAACAAATAAAATTGTAATATTATTTAATTTTTTCTCGGCAACATTAATAAATTGTGTTTGGATAATTTGATTTTCCCCATTTAAAGATTCAAAAAATAATAAACCTGATTTAGATATTATACCCTCACTCAAGGCTTTTTTAGTTAGTTTTGCTTCTAATAACTCATATTTTTGTAAGCCTATAGTACCGATAGGATTCAATATAGTCGTAAAAACTATACCTAAAATTAAAGTTACAATACATGGAATAACAAGCACTTGCCAAATATGAATACCGCTAGATAACATAGCCGTTAATTCATTATTTTTTGTTAGATTGCTAAGAAAAAATAACATAGCGGTAAAACTGATTAACGAACATACTTGACCTAGTAAATAAGGAATCTTATATAAAATAAGTCTCCAAAAAAAACTAAAAGGAACATAAATATTTTTGAATTTTTGCAAAAGATCAAAAATGTTTGAGATAATTAATAGCACGATTAAAAGAAATAGTATAACAAGGAAACACTTAGAATATAATTTAGCAAGATACCAAGACAGTGTTTTTAGATTAATCATTATAAATTCAGTGCTAATACGAATTTAAATAAGAATTTGTGTGGTAGGGCTGGTAGGACTTGAACCTACGACCACACCGTTATGAGCGGCGTGCTCTAACCAACTGAGCTACAGCCCCTTTTCATTTGAAGTTTATATAATTATTATGCAGTTAAGTCTAGTAAAATTTTTATATTTTTGAGGTATTGTCTAAAAAACAAGGCAATGTGGATCAGTTTTTTCGTCATTGCGAGGCAATTACAAAGTAACCGTACGTACACGCAATCTCAGGAGTCTGCTATTATTTCATGAGATTGCAACGCAGCCTATTGCTGCCTACAATGACAATTTGGTATCCACGTATAAACAAAGAAAGCCGAGTAGTAAACTCGACCTTTTAGGATACTATAACCAGTAAATAATTTTAGTGATGTACAACTGTTACAGCTCTACGATTATAAGCAAAAGCTTCTTCAGTATTACCAATCATAGCAGGTCTATCTTTACCATAAGAGATGGTATTTAATCTGCTATGGTCGATTCCTTTATGAACTAAGAATTTTTTTGCTGCTTCTGCTCTTCTTTCACCTAAACCTAAATTATACTCTCTGGTACCTCTTTCATCGCAATGTCCTTCCACAGTAGCTTTTACTTCAGGATGCTTTGATAACCAGCAAGCTTGTCTTTCTAGTTCTTCTTTAGCTTTTGGAGATAAAGAAGAACTATCAAAAGCAAACCATACAGCATTACCTGCATGTTTCTCGAAATCTTTCATTAATGATGTTTCTTCACACTGACTCATCATACCATCCATTTTTACGGTTCTTTTTGTTGTATTACACCCTGCAAGCACAAATAATGCAAGAAAAGCTAATGTAATTTTTGTTTTCATAATTAAACTCCTTGAGATTATAATTTATTAATATTGAATTCATTTTAGCTAGTTATAAAACTACACATAACCAAAAGCTATGTCAGTTAGTATATATCATTATTTTATTAGTTTAAAGGCTAAAATATTATAAAATGCAATTACTCATGAATAAATGTGGTAAAAATATCATTTTTATAATACGAAGTAGATACTTTGGATAAATATACAAATGAAGTTTAATGTAGAAAAGAGGAATCGATTTTGAAGCTTATAACCGGCAACATATATATAATATGTGAGGATCAAGCAATATTAGACAACGACGACAATTTTTGAAATAAAACGAGTATACTCACCATCTAATTAATGCACTACCCCAAGTTAAACCTGCACCGATAGCTGAAAATAGTAGAATATCACCTTTTTTTATTTTGCCTGATGCTTTTAGAGTACTCAAAGCAAGCGGAATAGAAGCAGCAGAGCAGTTAGCGTGTTTTTCTACGGTTTTCACTACTTTATGCTCTTCTATATTTAATAGTTCAGCGAGTTTATTTATAATACGGATATTTGCTTGATGAGGTATAAAATAATCAATACCGCTCACACTGAATTGATTAGTATGCAGCAAATCTTCTATAGATTGTTGCATTTTTTCTATTGCATGACGAAATAATTTTTGGCCCTGCATTATTATTTTCCCGCTAGTACCGTTCATGCTTATACCACCGCTTGTGTATAATATTTCATAATCAGCCCCGCTTGAAAAGATATTACTATCTATTAATCCGGAATCATCACTACTACGCTGTAATATTACGCTACCTGCTCCATCACCGAATAAAACACAAGTAGACCTGTCATTCCAATCTAAGAGCGAGGTCATTTTCTCGGCTCCTATAAGCAAAATAGTTTTATATTTACCGGACGCAATAAGAGAATCCGCCACTTGTAAACCATAAACAAAACCGGCACATACTGCTTGTAAATCAAAAGATGGTATATTAGTTAAACCAAGATAGCCATGTAGTTTAGTAGCAACAGAAGGAAAACTATTATCGGAAGTAGTAGTACATGTAATAATTAAATCAACATCATTTGCCGACACCCTCGCATCTGCTATAGCTTGTTCAGCTGATTTTAAAGCAAGATGGGAAGTATATTCATTATCGTCTGCTATATGACGTTGTGAGATGCCGCTTCTTGTTCTAATCCATTCATCATTAGTCTCTACAAATTTTGCAAGCTCATCATTACTAACTATTTTTGAAGGAAGATACCCGCCGCAACCAATAATTTTACAGGTCATAAAATCTTTAGGCTACTGCTTCTTCCGTTTCAATTCTCTTTGTTACTACTTGACGATTATTATAAGTACCATCGACTAAAGAAACGTGATGCGGAAGTTTATATTCACCTGTTTGCGAGTCAACTATTACGTTAACTTTGCCAAGTGCTAAATGCGAACGTCTCATATTACGTCTTGATTTTGATGTTTTCTTCTTTGGAACTGCCATTATAAGCCTCTCTCAATATAAATTAAAAAGTATTTGTCAAATTATTGAAGCAGTATATTATAATCATGTAATAAAATCTAGATAAAATTAAACTTATGAAAATTTTTATAACATACATTTTTAGTATATTAGCATTTTTTTCCTTAAGCGGCTGCAAAACTATCGAAAATAGAGGACAATCCATAGATGATGTAGCACTTGTAAAATTAGAGTCTAAAAAACTAAATAAAACAGAAGTCGTGGAGTTAATAGGTACACCTACTATGGTACCGGAGTATTCCCAAAATACCTGGTATTATGTTGAAAGAGTTATGTCTCAAAGAGCTTGGCTCAATCCAAAAATTGAAAAGCAGAAGATAGTCAAAATTAAGTTTGATGCTAATAATTTTATACAGGAAGTATTAGTAATAGATGATTCTCATAGACAAGATATAGAAACAGTACGTGAATATACTAGGACATATGGAACGGAACTTAACGGACTACAAAAATTTGTTAAAAATTTAGGGAGATTCAATAAAACTACTGACGGAAATAAAAACAAAAGCAAGAATAAGAGAAAGAGATAAGTAACTTAGTCACCATTGCTTACTATGTCATTCCTGCGAGAGCAGGAATCCATAATAAGTCATTCTAATAATACTTGATAAACCTATAAAAACAAGTTTTTATAGGTTTATCTGGATTCCCGCCTACATGGGAATCCAGTCATTACAAAACAAAAACTATCCAATATGATTTCGATATTTAGCAAATTAAAACAAAGTTTATCTAAAACTTCTAATAAAATATCGGAAGGTATAGACAAAATATTTTACAAGAAAAAATTAGATACAGAAACTTTAGAAGAGCTTGAAGAACTACTGATTGCAAGTGATATGAGCATTTCGGTAGTAACTAATATTATTGAAGAGTTTAAAAAGGTAAAATTTGACAAAGAAATAGATAGTGATACAGTAAAAGAAGCCCTAGCTGAATTAATAGAGCAGCAGCTATCAAAAGCAGAAATTCCTTTTACACTAAACGAAAATAAATTAAACGTAATTTTAGTTTGCGGTGTTAATGGAGCAGGTAAAACCACCACTATAGGTAAGCTTGCTGCCATGTACTCAGCACAAGGCAAAAAAGTAGCGGTTGCGGCCTGTGATACTTTTAGAGCAGCTGCCGTGAATCAGCTAAGCAGTTGGGTAGATAGAGCAAATGCACTACTTATTACTGGTGAAGAATCGGCTGACCCTGCGAGTGTTGCTTACCGTGCTATGGAAGAGTCAATAAAACAAAATATAGATATGCTGTTTCTTGACACAGCAGGTAGGCTTCATAATAAGAAAAATTTGATGGATGAACTGTCTAAGATTGTAAAAGTTATAACAAAACTAGACGGGCATGCTCATACTCATAGCATTTTAGTAATTGATGCTATTACAGGACAAAATACTTATAACCAAATCGAGCATTTTAACAATGCTACTAATTTGACAGGGCTTATCGTGACTAAACTCGACGGTAGTGCTAAAGCCGGAGTGCTTGTCGGAGTGGTACAGAAATTTAATCTACCTGTATACTTTATCGGTATAGGCGAGAAGATAGAAGACTTAAAAATATTCCACCGACATGATTTTGCTAAAAGTCTAGTGGGGTTGTAATGTTTTGCTGCGTGTGTGGGTACCGAGCCGTCATTGCAAGCATCCGTATGGCTGCACAGCAATCCAATACAAGTCATAAAAAACTCCTGAGATTGCTTCGTTAATTATTTCATAATTTCCTCACAATGACGGAAAGACGCACCACGCAGGCAATATCCACTCGCAATGACGATAGAATTCAAAATAAAATCACGAAATGACTCAAAAAAATACTTTATTACTCATAGACGGATACGGATTGGTTTTTAGAGCCTATTATGCACAACAACATTTAACTTCACCGAAAGGTGAGCCTGTCGGTGCTCTTTACGGCTTCACTTCAATGCTCCTAAAATTGCTGAGCGACTTTAAGCCTAAACATGTCGCTGTAGTATTTGACAGCGGCGGGAACAATTTTCGCCATCATATTTATCCTGAATATAAAGCTAACCGCCCGCCTCCACCTGAGGATCTAGTCGTACAATTACCATTAGTTCGGGATGTCGCTAGTAACTTAAACTTGCCTATTCTAGAAAAAAACGGCTATGAAGCCGATGACATTATTGCAACCTTTGCCGCTAAAACAGCTGCACTCGGCGAAGATGTAGTTGTCATCTCTTCCGATAAAGATTTATTACAGTTAATGAGTGAGAACATCAAAATATATGATCCTCTAAAAGGCAAATATATTACAGAGGATGATATTGTTAAAAAATTCGGTACTACTTCGGATAAATTACGTGAAGTGATGGCTTTAACAGGCGATAGATCGGATAATATTCCAGGCGTACCGTCCATTGGACCGAAAACGGCAAGTAGTCTTATAACACAATTTGGTTCTATAGAGAATATATTTAACTCTTTAGACCAAGTCTCAAGCGTAAAACAACGTGAAACTTTACAAAATTCTAAGGAAGATGCGTTAATTTCATGGCAGTTAATCGGACTTGATTCTAACATTGATTTAGATTTTCAGCTGAATAATTTAGAATGGTTACCTCCAAATAGTGATAAATTAACAGAATTTTTACAAAAATACGGTTTTAAATCTTTATATAAAAGAGCAGAAAATTTATTTGATATTAAAATTAATGATCACAAAGAAATAGTAGATAATAAAGTAACTGAAGAAAAAGAAATCAATAATGCTGGCGAGCTTGCGAATTTTGCTAAAGAAGCTGAGAAAATAGGAATATTCGGGATATATTTAGTGCAGCACAAAGGAGATAATCTTGCTTTTATTTTATCACTGCAAAACCAAAGCTATATTATAAAAATATCTAATACTTCTAATGATTTATTTCCTTATAATACTAAAAATAATAACGACTGGTTTTCAGATATAATCTTTAATTTACTAGCCGATAAATCCATAAAAAAAATTACCTACTCTCTTAAACCTCTACTTAAATTTTATGCAAACCAATCTCATAAAATTACGGCTATAGAGGATTTAGAACTAATGCAATATGCGTTATCTGCCGGTTTATCACAGAAAAATTTATTTGAAGAAGCTTTAAAAGAGGACAATATAATCAATGAATCAGCAAAAATAGTAGCAAATTTTATCTCACTTTATAAGCAAACTATATTAGCACTTAAAGATAATAAAGCCTTTAGACTGTATAGCGACATTGATTTACCTATTTGTTTTATCTTAGATAAAATGGAGAAAACAGGTATAAAAGTAGATGCAAATTATCTAAATCAGTTATCTGCTGAGTTTGGAGCAGAAATATCTATACTTGAAGAAGAAATTTTTGCTCTTAGTGGAACTAAATTTAATATCGGCTCACCCAAACAACTAGGTAAGATTTTATTTGAAAAAATGCAATTACCTTTTGGTAAAGCTGCGGCTAAAGCAATCTCTTACTCAACAGCTGCTGAAATACTCGAAAAACTTAGTGAACATGGATATAATATTGCAGATTTATTATTAAGATGGCGGCAACTTACAAAATTCAAGAATACCTACACCGATAGTTTGCCGAAACAGATAGATAATATAACAAGGCGAGTACATACGACATTTTTACAAACTTCTACCACCACAGGAAGACTTAGCTCACAAGAACCTAATCTGCAAAACATACCTATTCGCTCTAGGGAGGGGAATAAAATCAGACAAGCTTTTATTGCTGAAGAAGGCTATAAATTGATATCTGCAGATTATTCTCAAATTGAGCTTAGAATATTAAGCCATATCGCAAATATAGATACACTAAAACAAGCATTTATTAATAAAGACGATATCCATACTCAAACGGCTTGTCAAATCTTTAACTTGCAAAAACATGAACTAACTAGCGAACATAGACGTAAAGCAAAAGCGATAAATTTTGGTATTATTTACGGTATAAGTGCTTTTGGGCTTGCTAAGCAATTAAACGTTAGTAACAGCGAAGCATCCGAATATATCAAGAAATATTTTGCCGAATATAAAGGAGTACAAGAATATATGGAGCAAACAAAAGCTTTTGCAAGCAGCAACGGCTATGTCATAAATTTCTTTGGCAGAAAATGTTTTATACCTCTAATTCATGATAAAAAGCTTAAACAATTTGCAGAACGTGCAGCTATTAATGCTCCTATTCAAGGAACTAATGCCGATATAATTAAAATTGCTATGATCAATCTAGATCAAGAAATAGCAAAAAATAAGCTTAAAACCAGATTAGTACTGCAAATTCATGATGAATTACTATTTGAAGTGCCGGAGGATGAAGTAGAACTCGTAACGCCTATTATCAAAAAAATCATGGAAAACTCTACTAATATGGATGTACCGATTATAACCGAAATTAGAGCAGGTAATAACTGGATGGAAATTCATTGAATTATATAAAACTGTGTCAAGGCTTGTTGACATTGTTGCGTGGATACTATAGCCGTCATTGCTAGGATCGAAGCGACGTGGCAATCCAGAAAAATAATTAAAAAAATTTTTTGCTGGATTGCTTCGTCGCATTACTACGTAATTCTTATCGCAATGACGGAAAACCGGTCCACGCAACAACGCCGCTTTTGGCTAGGAATGACATCAAAATCATCAAGTACACTAAAATTTGATAAAAAATGATTTGATTAACTATAAAGCTTATTTAAGATCAGTACATTTTAATGATTACGAAGAACTATTTTTCGATAAAGTAGAATTTATAAGAGATTTGATAAGCTATGAAGTATCTGACGCTAAAACTTAAATAAAGTCATTTCAAGAAGCTATAGATAGTTATCTAGAAGATTGTAATATAGTCTGGTAAAATACCCGATAAACCTTTTAAAGGTAGTGTTAATGTAAGAATTGAGCCTGAACTACATAAAGAAATAAGCTGATATGCAATGCAACATAGCTATACTTTAAACGGTATAATTAAAAAAGCTTTGAACGAATTTATAAAAATATAAGAGGTTGTTTGCATCAATTATTTTAAAAATGAGCGTAATGTATGAAAAATTTTATATTCACATCTGAATCAGTTTCTGAAGGACATCCGGACAAAATGGCCGATCAAATTTCAGATACAGTACTTGATGAAATTCTAAAGCATGACCCTAGTGGTCGTGTTGCCTGTGAAACATTTGTAACAACCGGTCTAGTTCTAGTGGGTGGCGAAATTACTACTAGTACCTATGTGGATATTGAGCAAATAGTACGTAGCAAGATACAAGAAATCGGCTATAATAATCCAAATTATGGATTTGACGGTAGCTGTTGTGCCGTAATTTCATCCATCATGAAACAATCGCCCGATATAGCTATGGGTGTTGACAATGCAAATGACGATGAAATAGGTGCAGGAGACCAAGGTATGGTTTTCGGTTATGCATGTAATGAAACAGATAGCTTAATGCCTGCACCGATTTACTACGCTCATCTTTTAATGAGAAGACAAGCATATTTACGTAAACAAAATGTCTTGCCTTGGCTTAGACCCGATGCAAAATCACAAGTCACGTTACGATATGAAAATAACAAACCTGTTGCCATTGATGCAGTAGTTTTATCAACTCAGCATCATCCGGAAATACAACAAAAAGATCTTATTGAAGCAGTAATAGAAGAAATCATTAAACCTACCTTACCAAGCAGTTGGCTAAATAAAGACACTAAATACTTAATTAACCCGACGGGTAGGTTTGTTATAGGAGGTCCTGTTGCCGATTGCGGTTTAACCGGTAGGAAAATTATCGTGGACAGCTATGGAGGCATGGCAAGACACGGTGGCGGTTGTTTTTCAGGAAAAGATCCAACCAAAATAGATAGGTCTGCTGCTTATATGGCCCGCTATATTGCTAAGAATGTAGTAGGAGCAGGACTTGCCGATCGATGTGAGATACAAATATCTTATGCAATCGGTGTTGCTGCTCCCGTATCTGTGTACACTGAAACTTTCGGTACTAGCAAATTAAGCAACGAACAAATTACTAAACTAATAACACAACATTTTGATATGCGTCCTGGTAAAATTATTAAACATCTTGCACTTCGCACTCCATGCTATCAAAAAACGGCTTCTTACGGTCATTTCGGCCGTGAAGACGCAGATTTTACATGGGAGAAATTAGATAAAGTAGATATATTGAAGTGAGTATACCCCAAAGTGAAATGAAGAGTTGGTATACGCAGATCAACTTGAAAAACAGCAAGGAGTTTGTAAGCAAATGAGTGGGGCGTACAGAACATCCAAAGTCTTACAAAGACGACACAGCCAATTTTGCAAGTTCATCGAGTATAATTTATTGACATTTATTCGTAATACATGATTATTTTTATCCTTGTTTAACTAGTCAGTTGAAAATATAGCTGAGAATATAGATAATAATAGAAAATTCAGTAACTTAGAAAATTATGGATTATATCAAGCTAACAAAGAACAAATAATTAAAGAACTATAAGAAAAATGCTGAAATGATAAAGATGTAAACATACTTATCAAAGCACAAATACAAGCAAAATAGAAAGCCGGCCATCTATAGATATTTTCCGGTAAATGAAACAAAGTAATATTAACCTTAAACCGCTAGAGCTATCGGAATAACATAAGCAATTGAATGATGTCATAAAAGATATGGCACAAAAATACAAAATGACCATACCGAAAACAAAAGCGTCTCAGGAAATCACTCAAGTAGTTAAATATTATAGTGAAAATAAATTTAATGCAGAAATAACACCTATACAGGCTCAAAAATTAGTAGATGAATTTACGCAAGCAACACTAGATATTTTTGGAGAGAATAAATTAATAGACTCACCTACAATTGAAACAAAAAACGAGCATATTAATATACCGCCCCCGAACTTAGAAAAACAAGAAACTACTAATCTTAACTTGGATACAATACACTCAAAAAATTCGCCTGTATCAGGCTTTTTGGATGATGCTGTACTTAAAGAAGAAAAACAAAATTAAGTAGTAGACGATAAAAAAACAAGAAGTTAAAACCTATAATATATTCAATCAAAACTCAGAGCTTAAAAAACAAACTATCAAAAACAAGTTTTATAAGTATTTAAGCAAATTAACGGGAAAATTTGGATTAAAATCCATAAGTAATTATTTTAAAGAATTAATTAAAGAGCCAAATCTTAAGCAAAATATCAATTTAGAAAAAGATGCAAAGTTAATAGCAGACAAACATCAACTAACAAAATATATGGAGCTTAGCGATAATAAAAATAATAATGTAGTATTTAGCGGTAAAACAATATCAAAGCATATCACTCAATTATATATTTATTTTACCATCAATTCAGGTATTGCCTATGAAAAATTGACTCAAGGTTTCTACGTCATTCCTGCGAGGCATTGTTGCGTGTATACCACCACGTCATTGAGAGCAGTCGTAGACTGCATGGATCGATTTTATCTCTGTCCACCCCTTGCTTGACCACGGAGCGTTTTTCAAGAATCACACAATAATATCTCACAGCAATGACAGAGAAAGCCGAGCAACAACACTATTTACTATATCCTTTTAAAATCTCAAAATCTTGCACTTGGAGAAAAAACTGTTCAGATAATGTAATTTTTGCTACAAAATTCTTTACATCTTCACTTTGTAAATAGATTGTCGCTTTAGCATTACTATGATCTCCGTTATTAGTGCGAGCTGAAAGCAAGGTTACTATCTGCTCTAATTCTTCATAATTCTTGGGGTAAAGCTGTAACTCAAATTGTTTATTATTAATTGCATCCTCGATTGATGAAAAGCTTTTTGCCGTTAGTTTTATTCCTCCTTCATCTTTAACTACATCACAATTAACCACTACCAAACTTTTAACATCGAGTAAATGTACATAATCTTTTAAGACTTCTTCACTAAAAACACTAAGTTCAAAGATATTCTCAGGATCGGAAAGCACAAGCGTCACGAACCTGCCTCTTGCCGACATACGAGAATCCTTTTTTTGTATCACACCAGCAAGATTTACTCGGTTAGTACCTTCAGGTAAATTATTATACAAATACGCAGTATTTAAAATATTTAAACGACTAAATATTTCTTGATATTCCGTAAGAGGATGATTAGAGATAAATAAACCCATAGACTCAAATTCATAAAAGGCTAAAGTATTTTTATCGGCATAATCACTTGATACTAAAATAGTTGGACTTAAACTAGAAACTTTAATTAAGCTAAATTGATTAGATTCCTGCTCTTCGTGATATGAAGTTGAATAAGCAAGCAACTTTGAAATACTTAAAAATAATTGCAATCGATTATCATGTAGCTCATCAAAGCAGCCAGATTTAATTAAATTTTCCAATAATTTACTGTTAATAGACTTTGGCGGTAATCGTTCAATAAAATCAGTAATTGATTTAAAGGCTCCTCTTGCCTTTCGCTCATCTGTTACTAACTTACCGAAACTTGGCGTCACTCCCTTAATAGCACCTAAAGCGAAGATTATTGCTCTTTCTTCTTTGTCATATCCGGTACTTTCTATGTTATTCTCGCAAAAGCGGGAATCCATTTTCATTTCACTAGTTTTTTCTGGATCCACGCCTACACGAGGATGACATAGAGCACTGCCGAAATGACAAGTTGTAAAATACCCTTCAGAACTATTAATATTAGGAGCAATAATTTTTATACCGCTATCTTTTGCTTCTTGTAAAAATAAATTAATTTTATCATGATTATTTAATTCAAGGTTTAAACATGCTACTAAAAACTCAGCAGAATAATTAGCTTTAAGATAAGCAGTTTGGTATGAAATAACACCATAAGCCGCAGCATGGGCTTTATTAAAACCGTAACCGGCAAATTTAGCCACAGTTGCAAAAATGGATTTAGCTTGAGATTCCGAAATATTATTAGCAATCGCTCCTTTAACGAAGATTTCTTCATGCTCCTCCATTTCTTTCTTTATCTTCTTACCCATTGCTCTACGAAGCAAATCAGCAGCTCCTAGGGTATAACCGGCAAGAATCTGAGCAATTCTTTGTACCTGCTCCTGATATATCACCACTCCGTAAGTTTCTTCTAAGATTGGCTTTAATAGCTCATGTAAATAATCAGGCTGTTTTAATTTATGCTTACAAGCTATATAGGTAGGGATATTTTCCATAGGACCCGGACGATATAAAGCCCCAAGAGCTATCAAATCGTGTATAGAATCAGGTTTAAGGCGTCTAAGTGCATCTTTCATCCCAATACTTTCAAATTGGAAAACGCCGACTCCTTTACCTTTACACAACATTTGATAAGTCTTATTATCATCAAAGGTCATATTGTTAAAATCTACTTCTATTCCTTGCTCTTTAAGTAGTTTCTTACAATCGGTAATAACCGTTAGGGTTTGCAGTCCTAAAAAATCAAATTTAATTAAACCGGCAATTTCGGAATATTTCATAGAATAACCGACTACCAGCATATCAGAATTAGCATCTTTATATACCGGTACTATATCGACTAAATCAGTACATGCTATTACGATTCCTGCAGCATGAGTTGAGACATGCCTATGTAACCCCTCAAGAATTAACGAAGTATCAAGCACTAGCTTAATTAACTCCGCTTCACCCTCCAAATTATACAGCCCATTACCTTTAGCGGCATTTGCAAGCTCCGGAACTTCACGCATCGCCTGTTCAAGCGTAACTGGATTAACCGCACTAAAAGGTACAAGCTCCGTTAGATAATCAGCGAATTTATAAGGTAAACTCAGCACACGAGCAACATCCTTAATTACAGCCTTTGCCTGCATTTTACCAAAAGTTATAATCTGCCCTACTCGATTATGGCCGTATTTAGAACGTACGTAATTAATCACTTCCTCACGTCTTTCTTGACAAAAATCAATATCGAAGTCAGGCATCGAAATACGTTCGGGATTTAAAAATCTTTCAAATAATAAGCCGAATTTAATCGGATCGAGATCAGTAATAAGCAAGCTCCAAGCGACAACCGAGCCTGCTCCTGAACCTCTACCCGGTCCGACTAAAATCCCCTTTTTTTTACTCCATTTAATAAAATCGGATACAATCAAAAAATAACCGGCAAAATTCATATTACAGATAATATCCAGCTCATAATTAAGACGCGCAAAATATTCGGTTTTCAACTCTTCTTGATTCTCTAATGAAATATGTTCAGATTTAAACTTTGTAGCAAGCCTTGCAAGCAACCCTTCTTTTGCATCTTTTCTAATTAAATCCGTTTCACTAATATCTTTGGTAGCAAAATTAGGCAGCATCGGCGGGTTTGCATGTGCTGCAAAATAACAACGCTCTCTTAAATTCACAGTATTTTGTATGGCATTAGGTAGATCAGAAAAAATCTCTCTCATCTCATGCGGTGACCTAAAATAACAATTTTCACTAACTGTTTTACGATCAGGATATTCTTTAGTCACACCAGCTGATATACATAACAGCACATCATGTGCATCATGCATGCTTTTTTCGCTAAACAGAACTTTATTAGTAGCAACAAGCGGAATAGATAATTCCGAAGCTATCTTAATATAACTATCCTCAATAAACTGTTCTTCCGGCAGATCGTGCCTCATAATCTCAAAATAAAAACGATCTCCTAAGATTTCCTGTAGAGTGCGGGCAAACAACATCGCTTGTTCTTGCTCACGAGCTAGTAAGCATTTTCCGACAATACCGTCAGTATAACAACATAATGCTATTAGCCCTTCTTGATATTTGATTAAATCTTCAAAAGTAATATGATCGCATATCTTACGATCATTTTTAGTAAAAGTAAGGCTTGATAGTTTGAGTAAATTTTTATAACCGGTTTCATCTTTAGCTATAAGCAAAATTTGAGCAAAAATATCTACATCATATTTTATATTTAGAATAACTCCATGTATCGGCTGCAGTCCTTTTTTTACTGCATATAATGCAAATTCTAACGAGCCGAATAAATTGCCCCTATCTGCCAAACAAATAGCAGGCATTTTATTCGATGAAGCAAGTTCTACTATCTTCTCAAGCGTTAATGCACTTTCTAGAAAAGAATAAGAGCTTTGAGTTCTTAAATGAATAAATTCAGGTTGCATTTTTTATTAATGTTAAAGTTTATTGTCTTCATGACAATGTATCACCACGTTGCTTGACCACTTGGTCCAGTCTTTTTTAATTTTTTTTTGATACTGTGGTCAAGCCGCGGTATAACACCGAGTGTATTTTCCGTTCGATACACCAAGGCTACATCTTACTCCCAACTGCATAATATCTAAAACCGATTTTTCTCATTGCTTCATTATCTAGTATGTTTCTAAGGTCAATAATTATCGTGGATTGTACTAAATTATAAATTCCATGCCAATTAAGTTCTTTGAATTCTAACCATTCGGTTGCAATAACTATAATATCTACTGATTTACAGGCTTCATCTACCGAATCTAAATATAGCAAATTTTTATGTTCTAAATTCTTTTTAGCATTTTCAAGCCCAATAGGATCAAATGCTTTAACATATACATCTTTATTTAATAAGATCTTTACAATTTCGATTGCAGGACTGGCCCTAACATCATCTGTTCCTGCTTTGTATGTTAAGCCTAAAATTGCTATATTTTTACCTTTTAAATCTCCGTCTAACAAAGTAGCTATTTTATCTACCATATTACTTGGACGCTGCTTATTACTTGTAATTACTGCCTTAAGAATCTTACAATCGATATGATGATTTTCTACAAGATTATTTAATGCTAGAATATCTTTTGGAAAACATGAACCACCAAAACCAGGACCTGCATTTAAAAAATCTTGACCGATTCTTTGATCAAGTCCTACACCTTTAGATAAATCTTTAATATTGCCGCCAATTTTTTCGCATAAGTCAGCCATTTCGTTAATAAAAGCAATTTTGGTAGCTAAAAAACTATTTGAAGCATATTTAATAAGCTCACTCGTCACTAAATCGGTAATCACAAACTTTGCTCCTTGTTCTATTAAAGGTGCATAAATTTTTCGTAAAATTTCCTCTGATTCTTTATCATGTACACCGATAACTATACGATCAGGATATAAAAAATCTTCTACCGCATTGCCCTCTCTTAAAAACTCAGGATTAGAAGCAACATTAAATAAAAAACCTTGTGAGTTTAAAGAAGCTATAATATTACTGCAACTACCAGGCGGAACAGTAGATTTTATGACTATTAAACAATCTTTATTTATATGCTTAGAAACTTTATTAATAGCATCATAGACATATTTTAAATCTGCTTCTCCCGACTCTTTTGAAGGCGTACCGACCGTAATAAATATTGCCTCGGCATTTTGAAGTTCATTATTATAAATATTTGTAAATTTTAACCTATTAGCTTCTAAAGCTTGCTTAAGATATTCATCAAGCTTAGCTTCATAAATCGGCAATATTTGCTTATTTAATTTGGATATTTTCACCTCATCATTATCAAGACAAGTAACATTATGGCCTAAATAGCTCATAATAATACCTGAGACTAATCCAACATATCCGCTACCGATAAATGTAATATTCATAATTTTTTGTGATTTTTATATTAAATTTTTAAATTATACGTTATATTCCAAGTGTATACCTCAAATAAAATGAAGAGTAGTATAGACGAAGATCAACTTCAAAAAGAGCAAGCAATCCACAAGACTAGGAATGGATGGTATACTTCAATACGTGAGTACCGCAGTACTTGTAGGATGACGTAGCAAATTTTTGAAGTTCGTAGAGTATATAAAGCTTTTATCATATTTCAATAGATTTACAAGCTCAAATGAATTTTATTAAAAAAATCTTTATTAGTATTTTGATAATTCTAATGTCATTATCTTTGGCTATAACTCTCACTGTTTATAGTGCAAATAAAGGACTCTTAAATGAACCTTTGAAAAAAATAATTGAATTTTATTTAGGTAAAAATGATATAAAGGCTGTGCTACATAATTTAGAATTTAAAGAAAACCGATTATCCATAGATAAAATTTCCCTAAGTCTTATAGATAATGCTAGAGGAGAAATTAACGATTTTAATCTTTTCTTTAATTTCAAAAATTTCTTCTCTAATTCGTTAATAGAGGCTAATTTTAATATTGATCAAATTTCCATAATCTCAAATAACGATGAAGAGATTATAAATACTTCAACAACCGGTGATTATTCGTTAAATATAATTAAACAAGATTCCCTAACCGACATACGGCTAACTTCAATAAAAAGTGATATCTTAACGGATGAGCAAGGAGCATACTTACCTCTAGGAAATGCTTTATGCTCATATAAAACCGCCTATTCTAAAGATAATACAAAGATAGTTAATTGCAAACTCACATTTGGGGATAAAGCTTTTTTATCACTAAGCGGTATAATAACTGATAAAAATATTGATGCAAGTGCAGCTGCCGCAAATATGCCTTTAATAATTTATCAAACAGTCGAAAAAATTATTCCGGATAATCCTATAATATCATATTTACGAAAACATATAAAACAAGGTTACATCCAAAACGGAGAATTAAAGATTAAATTAGATAAAAATTTTTTAAAAAAAAATATTTTAGTAGAAGATAATTTAAAAGCAAATTTACATATCTCGAATTTTGAATATAAATATCATACAGATTTACCGCCTTTGACTAAAGTTGATACTAATATAATCATTTCAGGACCAGAAATAAAATTTCTAATTAATGAAGCATATAGCGGTACAAGTGTTGTGTCAGACGGTATTATGACTTTCAAATGGGAAGGACCGGATAAATCACAATTTATTTTTAATGCTACTGCTAAAGGTGCAATTAACGACCTAATTGCCTTTATTCCACATGATGCATATCAAAATATTAAAGCTCAAGAGATTGATCTTAAACAAATCAAAGGAACAGCAAATTCAATAATAGAGCTAATAATTCCTATTAGCCCAAATATCCCTAATAGCTATAATGTTTTGTCGACATTAACAAATATCTCTTTTAACACCTTAGACAATAATATCATATTACAAAACGGTGAAGCCAAAGGTAGTTTTAAAGATAATAAACTAAATATTAGTGGTAAAGGTAAAATTAATAATTATATAAGCAGCTTTACTTATGATCATGATATATCAGATAAAAATAATGAGTGTTTACTTAAAATAAAAAGTAATATTACGGCAAATAATCAAAGATTTGGAGTATTTAAATTAATTTCAGGCAGCACCGTTTTAAATTTTGAGTATAAAAAACAGCATAATAATGAGAGTTTGATGACCGTTAATTCTAATCTTGATAATTTAGAATTTTATATAGATAAAGTATCTATTCATAAAAAATTACATAAAAAAGCTAATTTATATTTATATATTAAATTAAATGATAAAAATTTGGATAGCAATATTGAATTTAACCTTTCAGGGCAGGATAATCTAAAAATTAACGGTAATGCCTTAATTAAGAACAATATTTATAATATTAATCTAACCTCTGTTAAACATAATCATACGGATTTAAAAGGAAAAATAATCATAGATAACCATAATCTTAATACGGAACTTTATGGAAGCGGATTAGATTTATCAAATGCTGATATGATGCAGTTTTTAGAAAAAGAGGTGGATTCTACACGTAATATCAATTTAAAAACTACTATATCAAAAATAATTTTAAAGAATAATATAATTCTAGGTAATCTTGATTTAGCAATTAAATGTGATAAAGTGCGTTGTTTCTACGGTTTTCTAAATGCTGATATTGATAATAAAAAAGTTAAGATGTCGCTTACCGCTAAAGAAACTTTTGAACAATGGCTAATTGAATCCGATAATGCCGGAGCATTACTTCAGGGACTCGGAATGTATACCACTATGCAAAACGGTCAGATTAACATCAACTTAAATACAAAAAGATATGAAGTAAAAAAAGGGGAAATAGTGCCGATATTAGACGGCAAATTTTCTATAAAACATTTTACGGTAGTCGATACTCCTTTTTTAACACGGCTTGTTTCCTTTGTTTCGTTGCCAGGTTTTCTTAGTTCAATAACTAATAATAAAAATATTTTATTTGAAGATATGACAGGTAAATTTAATTATAGAGGAAATATAATTACAATTTTCGATACGGAAGCACATGGACCGTTCTTTGATTTTACTATGAAAGGTAATATTGATACCAAGCAGCAATTAATTACGGTTAAAGGAAATGTTATTCCTTCATTTTTCTTAATGAGTACTATTGTAACTAAAATACCGGTAGTCGGTAAAATATTTTCCAAAGTAGCACCTTACTCCTTAAAAATGAACTATAAATAGTTATATTCTGTGTACAAAAAATTATATTTAATCGGTATTTTACTTTTAGGCTTAATTTCCGGTCTTACGTTTAATTTAATTTTTTTCACGGTTCCATACCAATTATCCGAAGCAAAATACACCACTGATATAATAGGTTCGATATCACTAGCTGCTTTTCCGTATTGCTTAAAGGTCATATGGTCACCTTTTATAGATAAATACTCTATACCTTTTTTATGTTCTAAATTCGGTCACAGGCGTGGCTGGGCATTGGTATCACAAATATTTTTAATCATAGCGATGACAGGGTTCTTAAACATAAGCCCTTGTAATAACTTATATATTACTGCAATTATCTTATTTATTATTTCATTCTGCAGTTCTACACAAGATATTGTACTTGACGCATATAGAATTGAGAGACCTATATCTAAAGAAGAGCTTTCAATGGCTTTTACCTTTAGTAGCATCGGGTTTCGTTTAGGTATGTTACTTGGCAGCATCGGTGCTTTATATTCATCAATTATTTTCGGCTGGAATATAGTATATAAATTTGCTTTATTCATTAATATAGTTGGACCTATAGTAATCTTATGTATCAAAGAACCGAAACCTAAAGAAAAACGTCATACGGCTAATAATTTAATAGGATTAAAACAATATTTTGAAGTTATTAAACAAAGTATTATATCCTTAAAAAATGAACAACAATATTTATTGCTAATTATATTATTTGTCTTTTTATATAAAGCTGCAGATTCCATACCTATGGCTATGAGTTCGCCCTTATTTATAGATTTAAGTTTTACTACTCACGAAATTGCCGTTATTTACAAAGCTTACGGGTTACTGATCATGATAGTCGGAGGAGCTTTAGGAGGAGTTTTAGATGCAAAAATAGGTATATTTTATAGTATCTTAATTGGCGGAGTTATTCAATTATTGTCACCTCTTATGTTTATGATTCTTGCGACCATCGGCTATGATATAAGGATATTTATAATAACCGTTACAGTACAAAATTTTTGTACAGGCTTTGCAGGAACTATTATCTCTATCTATTTTGCTAGTCTTTGTAATAGTGAATTTGTTGCCACACAATATTCTATTCTTGCATCTTTTAGCTCTCTTAGCCGTATTATTCTAGCTAGCATTGGCGGTATTTGTGCAAAATATCTTACTTGGTCTGTATTCTTTTTAGGTAATACTCTGTTTAGCATGTTATTTATACCGATATTTTATAAAATATATAGAAAAAAACTAGACTTTGTGAATCTTTCTAAAAAGATATGACAATTATTAAAAAAGGTTTATAATATTGATATATATACTTCTGCAAAATGAAGAGTCGGAATTTTTATGCAATTATATAGTTTTCAAGAACATTTATTAGAATTAAAAATAAGACTGCTTAGAATATTTACTGCTTTTATAATTATATTTGCTCTTTGCTATTATTTTAGCGACAATATTTATAGTTTTTTACTAAAACCGCTTGCTAAGCTAAGTGGTGATACGGTACGAAATATAATTTATACAGGGCTTACAGAAGCATTTTTTACCTATATTAAACTTGCAGCTTTTACTGCTTTTACTATTATTATACCTATAATTGCTTTGGAGTGTTATTTATTTATCAATCCAGGGTTACATCACCATGAAAAAAAAATTATCGCTTTTATTCTTTTTATGTCACCTATTTTATTTTGGTGCGGTAGTATTTTTGTTTTTTACTTTGTAATGCCAAAAGCTTGGAATTTTTTTCTTAGTTTTGAAAAACGTGATATGATAGTACCGATAGTTTTAGAAGCAAGAATTAGCGAGTATCTAAATTTAGTTATTCATTTAATTATTGCTTTTGGAGTTGCTTTTCAACTACCGATTGTGATAATAATATTAAATATACTAACAATAGTTAAGGTACAAACACTTAAAAAAAAAAGACGCATTGCCGTGGTAATTAACTTTATTATTGCAGGAATATTAACGCCTCCTGACATTTTAAGCCAGTTTGCTCTTGCAATACCACTACTTTTATTATATGAAACTTCAATAATGATATGTAATTTTATAGAAAAACCGAGGACACTAAATGTTAAGTATCAAATGGATTAGAGAAAATCAAGAATTATTCGATGAAAAGCTTAGCAAAAGATTTATTGAACCTATGTCTAGTAAAATTGCTATGCTCGACGGAGAGAAAAGAAAAATTACGAGTTTAATTCAAGAATTTCAGCATGCACGTAAGGTAAAATCAAAGATTTTAGGTAATATGGCTTCTAAAAGCGGCGAAGAGTTTGAAGCGATACAAAGAGATGTCAAACATATAAATGAGAAGTTGGAAGAACTTGAACAGGATCTAAATAATAATAACGAATTAAATGAACTATTAAATATGCTTCCTAATATTCCGGACGAAGAAGTACCTTACGGAATGGATGAAAGTATGAATAAATTAGTTCGTACTTACGGAGAGACAAATCCAAATGCTTTAAATAAACAGCATTTTGAACTAGGTACAAAATTAAATTTAATGGATTTTGAACAAACTGCTAAAATTTCTGGAGCTAGATTTGTAACGTTAAAAGGTGATTTAGCAAAGTTAGAACGTGCTTTAATTAATTTTATGATTGATGTTCATACTAAAGAGTTTAACTTCTTTGAGATGTCACCTCCAGTATTAGTTCGAGATAATGCTATGTATAATTCAGGACAACTACCTAAATTTGCTGAAGAGTCTTTTGCAACAACAAATGGTTACAGACTAATTCCAACCGCAGAAGTATTTTTAGTAAATATAGTCGCCGATACTATAATACCAAGGGAAAAATTGCCGATGCGTTATGTTGCTTACACCCCGTGCTTTAGATCAGAAGCAGGTAGTAGCGGTAGAGATACAAGAGGTATGATCAGATTACATCAGTTCGGTAAAGTTGAGCTAGTATCTATTACTACCCCGGAAGAATCAAAACATGAGCATGAATATATAACTAATTCATCAGAGACTATTTTACAAAAACTGAATCTTCCTTATCGTGTTATGTTACTTTGCACCGGAGATATGGGATTTGCGGCAAAAAAAACCTATGATATAGAGGTGTGGCTTCCGGGACAAAAGCAATATCGTGAAATTGCTAGCTGTTCTAATTGTGGAGATTTTCAAGCACGTAGAATGAAAGCAAGATATAAGGAATTCGGCAGTAACGAAACTACCTTAGTCCATACTTTAAATGCTTCAGGATTACCTATCGGAAGAACTATGGTTGCAATACTTGAAAATTATCAGAATGAAGATGGCTCAATAACTATACCTGATGTCTTGATAAATTACATGGGAGGGTTACAAAAAATCACTACACATGGTGAATAATTGTTTATTAAATGTAAATAATAAGGTAAAGTTTTGTTGTCTCCTTACTATTCATTTATTCGAGTATATCTTAAAAATTGGCTCTGTATGGTAGAAGATGCGGTTGCGTGGGTTGATTTTTTCGTTGTCACCACGTGGCTTGATCACGGGGTCCAGCAAAAAACTTACAATACTAATTTTTAGTATTACAAACTAGACCCCGTGGTCAAGCCACGTGGTGACACAGTATACAAAACGATAATTTAAATTCAGGTTATTTGTGTTTAGTGATTTACGAAAATTTGACAAAGATATATATAATTATGATGCTCCTAATTTTATACCTATAGCATGTCATTATAATGAAAATACTTTACTGACCAAAGACGGTAAATTACTACAAATTATAAAAATACACGGAATTAATTCAGAGAAAATAAGCGATAACATACAAAATTTACGTGAAATGGTTAGAGTTTCTATAAAAAAGAATATAACCGATTATGATTTTGCTTTTTGGCTACATACAATACGAGAAAAACAAAATTTAGATGATTCCACTCCTTACAAAAAATTATTACCAGCAAATATTCATGCACTATGGCAAAAAAAAAACCATTGGAATGATAAATTCGTTAATACTTTATATATATCTATAGTACATGATTCTGCTAAAGTTGACATCAAAAATTTTAACTCTTTAATAAATTCTTTATCTAATAAATTAATTACTGATTTTGAAAATAATTATTTAGATTCAGCTTTTCAAAAACTAGAAAATATCACTAATAATATTTTAAAAGATTTAAATGAATTCGATGCTGAGAAACTTGGTATAGTATTTGAAAATGATAATGTTTTTTCTAATCCTTTATTTTTATATAATCGAATAGCTAACCTTAATAATAATGATTGTTTGGTACCTATAATAGATTTATCCGATGCACTAGGTAGAAGTATTTATACAATTAGCGGCGATAAAATGGTAGTTACGGATTATGAGAAAAATAACAAATTCACTTCTTTACTATCTATAAAAGAATATCAAGAAACTTCTTCTAATACACTGGATAAATTTTTACAGTTACCGATTGAATTAATAATAACTGAAATATTTTACTTTGTTAGCAAAAAACACGTAATATCCAAATTGCGTGGTCAAGATTATATTCTAAAAATTACTAATGACTCAATTTTACTTAATCATAAAGGGATTGATAAGCTTGATGAAGCTAATTTAGATTTTCAATTTTGTAATCAGCAAATTTCAATTGCCGTTATAGAAGCAGATGAAAATAAACTAGATGCAGCCGTAGCTAAAGCATCAACTGAACTTTTTAAACTTGGTATTATTCATGTAAAAGAAGATATTAATATTGAACAAATATTTTGGTCGCAGTTACCTGCTAATTTTGCCTTTATCCGTAGAATGTCACCATTACCAGTAGAATATATTGCTTCTCTTACCGCTCTTCATAATACTACACTCGGTAATCAATATAATCCTTGGGGTAAGGCTATAACTTTACTTCGAACCGAGAAAGGTACTCCATATTTCATGAATTTTCATGATAAAACGAATAAAGGTAATACTTGCATCTTTGGTACGGAAAAAACCGGCAAAACCGTATTATTGAACTTTCTAATATCAGAATCGACTAAATACAATCCAACAATAATTTATATCTCCAATAATAATGATTCTAAAATTTTTATCGAGTCAATAGAAGGCAAATGGTTAGAACCAGACAAACAAATTATCAATCCATTTTTAGTAGATGATACAGAAAAATCACAAGCCTTTATTTTAGAATTTTTAAAATTAATCAGCGGTCATTATATTTCACCTCTTAGCGAAATGGAAATATCCTTTCTAAAAAAATTAAAAAATAAAATTTTATCAATTGAAAAAGAAAAACGTATTTTTTCCGATATTTTACAATTAGAGGATTTTAAGGAGGAAGGAGGAATACAAATACTTGATAAACTCAAAGTTTTTACCGAAGGACAGTTATATTTCGGATTATTTGACGGACCATCTATTAACATTGAAGAAGGGAAAGTTATAGGGTTCAATTTATATAAACTATCTGATGAGCCGTTTTCTAAACAATTTTACCCAATAGAGAGAAAATTTTTAGAACAATTTAATAATAATTTGAAGAAACACCAAAGTATTAGTGCAGCAGCAATTTATGCTTTTACTTATCATTTAAGCCTCGTTGGCACAAAACCTAAAATATTTGCTGCCGATAATTTTGATACACTTTACAGACCTGAAGTTTATTATGATAATATAAATTTAATCTATAATAATTTATCTAAAAATAACGGTGTTTTCGTCAGTAATTTCAATTTTATTTATCTTAAGTCATATCCAAAATATACTATAAAACCTTGGCTTGATTTAATTAATACTAAAATTATTCTACCGTCTGACGTTAAAATAGAAGATTTAGATAAAATTTTAGGTTTAAGCGAGGCGGAAATACGAAAATTATCACAGCTAATACTTTCTGCAAGAATGTTCTTAATTAATAAGGATAATGAATCGATAGCTTCTGAATTAAGTATTGCCGCTTTAACAGGAATTGTCCGTATTTTATCAAGCAGACAAGAGGAAATGGATATTTATAAAAAAATACTTGAACAACACCAAGGTCCTCCGGATAATTGGATTAATTACCTATATAATGAGTTAAATACGGACTGATGCGAATAGCTTAATAAAAAATACTAATAATTTTAATATTTTAAACTGGATCCCGTGGTCAAGCCACGGGATGACAAAGGTGAAGTTGGTCCACGCAACAATGCCTTGCGTGGAGAGAAGCTTTGTTGCAATCTAGTTTTAATTTCATGAGATTGCCACGCTCCTTACAGTTGCTCGCAATGATGGAAAATCAGTCCATGCGGGCAATGCCTTCTCACAATGACAACAAAACAACGAACATAAAGAATACTCAAAGTGTTAAAAAAATATTTACTATTTTTCTTATTTTCATTTTGCTCATTTAATGTACAGGCATCTATTTGGGGTGATATAGCCGATTGTCTTAGCGATCCATGTAATTGCGGACAAAGTGATAGAACTGAAACTTGGAATAGAGGCAGCAAAAATGAAGTGACAAGAGGACCTTTTAAGTCAGGCGCATTATGTCCTCCTTGGAATAAAAGCGACGGTCGCGATCATGATACTTGTTTATTAAAATTTGATTACCCAGGTACATTTATCGGGTTTTTACTTAATAGATGTGCGGAAGAAGCCCCTGATAGTAGTTACTTTACTCCAAAAATTCGTATTAGAGTTCAAAGCTGTAATGCCGCAGCTTGTTGGCACCAAAACTCTACTTTAAATTGGGATGGAGAATGTGTATTATGGCCTACAGGTTACGGTCTGCCTCTAACTAGAGTCTGTGCTAGAGTTGCCGTACCGGATATGCCTCCACCTCCAGGAATAAACGCCACACCTTCCCCTGCAGATCCAGGTTATACTGATGGAGTACATCTCAATAAAGTCGGTTATACAGAAACTGATAATAAGATAATCGGTGTAGACGGAAAAATAGTTACTTTAAAATCTCCTAAACTTTGTGCTTATAGCGACCCTGGACTTGTTAACCTTGTTTCAGATTCCGGTGTACATCTTGATCCAATGGACTGGAATCCTAATCGTCAACCTCTTCATCAAACTAACGAACTTAGCCCTATTGCAAAAGTATTAAAGTTTTTAGTTGAAACTGTAAAAGGAGCAAGTTTACCAAGTTTATTAGGGCAGCTTCTTGGTATGCTAGATCAAAATTCAGAATTCATAAAAGTACTTCAATCAATACTTAACGCAATAGGAGAGGTTTTTAATTTTTTCCCGAGTTTAATAATAAAAGTTATTGAAGCACTTGGATCATTAAACGGTGCTGTAGATAGCTATTCTTTTGGTTGTGTACAATTACCTTTAGGACCTTTTCCACCACCATATTGCCCAAATTTAGATTATATTAGTATTAATGCTAATGCTCATAATATATGTAGCATAAAAAATACCCCAGAGGATATTCAGAAAGGAAAACCTGTATTTAAACAATCTTCAACTGTGCCTCCTTGTGTAGTATCAAATGTTAACAACAATATTGTTAATAATACCATACGTGTTAGCTTTAGCAATCTTGTTCCGCTGTGCACGAGTGCTACCTCTGATCTCAAGACTTGTGTAGAACCACGTAATATAGATTTTCTTTCAGCAAAAATTACTCATACTAATACGGCTTTTAAAGATTTAATTAAATCGTGTAAGAATACTTCAGGAGGAACTCCATGTATTAATACAGAAATTGCTACGCCATGTAGTGTTACGGCTAACGGTTGTAATGAGGGATTTAGAATAGTATATTCGCAGAAAATTGGAAATGTAGAAACACCTAGCGATTATTACATAGAGGATATACCGGACTGTCCAAGTTCTAGTTCAACTACCTGCCAAAAAGTATGGGGAGTTAATATAGGTGAATTTAAGGATGTAAGCGTAAAGTTTCCTAAGGTACAAGGGCAAGATATAAATAGCTTACTACCTATAAAGACAGATGTCACCCTAAAAGACAATAACGGTAAAGATAGAAAACTTTATGTCTCTATTAGTAATACCGAAGACGATAAGCAAAATCCTAATAATATTTGCTTATTTGAGTCCGGTAATTTAATAGATTGCGTACCGAGAGTAAATCATTCTTATAGTCTAGCTACTTATGAATGTTCAAGACAATATGCCGGCATTACTTGTACTAATCACAATGCCAACGATGCTTATTATAAACCGCAATTCATTGCTTCACTGCAAGTAAGAGAGAAACAAACAGATGGTACTATTAACATTATAGATGAAACAAGCACTCTTGTAACACCGTTAGCATACGCCGGACCTCCACCTCCCAATCCAACGGACACAGAAAGTATAGTAATGCTTGCCGGTTATAAGTATAGTTCTTCTGTTGCGTTTATACCTAAAGATCCGCCAAAAGATCCAAAAAATGATAAATATATTGCTATGCCGTTTTCAGGAGAGAATGCTCTAAATCAGTTGACTATTCACGGTAAATATAAAGACGACAAAGAACCTTATGATAGTAATGGAAAACCTGATTCAAGTGCGGTATATTTAAAATATTTAGAATATTTAAATGGTAAATATATCCAAGGTGGAACGCATGCCTGCTTGATGCCGAAAAATTTCCAACATTGTAATCCTATGCCGATTCCTACTTTACCTGATGGATCATCTATTCCAGGTTACAATAATGACTCAATAAATTGTGTACTTGCTAAACTAAATAACAACAATACTATAAATTGTAAGAATTTTAAAAATACATATAGCATTAAATATCCAAATCTTGGTTTATGCAGCAAAGATATAAATACAAGTAGCTGTACTCTAAAAGAAACAGTGGAAGGTATTACTATTTATGCTTGCAATATAAATAATATTCCAAGTAACTGCTATACTAATAATAATAGCCCTAATACTCCAGTATGTGTTTTAAGTAGGGATTATAAAGATAGAATCGAGCCAGGACCTGACAAAGGACCAACATTAGTACCATTAGATGATCCTTTTAAATATTATACAGTGAAATATACAGCAGGAGATGAAAACCATCCTCCAGAGCCGACATATAAAGCTGAAACTGAGGATGTACGAGATAAAACTTGGCAAGAGCTAGGTCTTTGTGCTCCTATATTAGTACCTACTTGTGCTAAAATTCCTAGCACAGCTGATGCTCCTTCCGGTAGCACCCACGGTAATGCAGAATGGGATGAAAGCGATATAGGAGAACTTGCAATAGGAAGATGCCCGACGAATTGGATAGTTATTGATCCTAGTAAACCTTTAGAACGCCATTGTTTATCATACTTTGATAGAAAAGTTGTTGAATTCGAACCTTTAGGTCCAAATGTCGGATGTAGAGAATCTACAGGATTGCCTATAAAAGTTAGTTATAACGGCTTTCCATCAAATCAATTACATGAGATTCCTTATAATCCGGTAACTAAAATAGGTGACTATATCTTAAACAAAAAACCGGTACAACAGGGAAGCATTATGTCATTTCCAAAGGATGGGACATTTATAGATGCAACAAATGAACCGGGCAATACAATATTACATACTGTAGAATTCAAAGTAACTTTAGATATGATAATTGATGATATTGAGTATTTTAGAATAGAAGATTTATGGTACGATGATTGCACATTAATATATGTCAATGGCACAAAGCTACTTAGTCTTCCTACTGACGTTGATTCTCTAGATGAGAAAAGGTACTGTAATTATGGAAATGACCAAAATCAAGCATTACAAGCTAAAGTTGATAATCAACCTATTAGTGCAAGAAATCCTATTAATATTAAACCTTATTTAAAACAAGGAGAAAATACTATAAGATTCCAGCTAAGAGTTATTTTTGGTGGTGGACTATATTTCCACATGCAATATAAAATGAAGAGATAGGTAAATGAGTTGGATTATTTTTTATACGGTAATCGCTGCTTTACTGATTCTTGATTTGGGAATAGTACACAAGAACAATACCATAGTGAGCTTTAAAAAAAGCGTACTGTTTAGTCCTTTCTATTTTGTAATAGCTTGTTTATTCGGTATCTATGTTTACTATAATACAGGGGCAGACCATGCTCGTGAATATTATACTTGCTTTCTCATTGAGAAAGCTATGTCCCTTGATAATATTTTTATTATCTCTATTATTTTCCAATTTTTTAAAATTCCCGGGAAATATCAACATCGTGTCTTATTTTTTGGTATAATAGGCGTAATAATATTCAGAGCAATAATGATTTATGGTGGTATTATTCTTATAAATAAATTTGCCTGGTTATTATATATTTTTGCCGTAATACTTATTGCTACAGGTATAAAAACTTTCTATGTATCACATAAAACTTTTGATATACAAAATTCTTATATTTACAAGTCAATAATAAAAAATCTAAATATTACCACTAATATTGAAGGGGATAAATTTGTTGTTAAACGTAATAATAAACTATATTTTACTCCCCTTTTTATATCGTTAGTGCTTATAGAAGCAATAGATTTAGTCTTTGCTATAGATAGTATACCGGCAATATTTGCAATTACTAATGATGTTTATATAATTTATACTTCAAATATTTTTGCTATTTTAGGGCTTAGAGCATTATTCTTTTGTTTAGCAGAAATTGTAGAACGTTTCAGTTATATAAAACATTCTTTGGCTTTAATTTTAATATTTATCGGCTTTAAGATATTTATTCATCATTATATAGCAATTCCGGCATACGTGTCGCTCACTGTAACTATTACTTTATTACTGTTTGGTATAATTGCTTCAATAATTAGAAAAAATATGATTGACCATTAATAAAGTGGATATATAATATTTTTTATTTTTTAGGCAATTGTAATGATAAAATTACTAAAATTATTTTTTATTACTATTATCATTTTTAATCACATTGCTTTTGCAAAAGAAAGAGGGGTCTATATAGGAGCAGCAGGAGGAATAGTTGAACCGGTCGTTAGTAAATTCCGACATAAACGCTCAAATACCGAAATAATTTTAAAAAAAACAAGTATGTATAGCGGGAAAATAGGCTATATAATATATCCACAGATAGCTATTGAATTCTCCGCAACTTATCAACCTAAATATCGTATGCATTACATATTACCTCAGCAAAATTTAAGTAATGGTCTCACTATTCATAAAACCCAAGGTAATACTACATTATTATCAAATATATATATGCTAAATCTTATTTATGATTTGGAACAAATCAAAACTTTCACACCTTTTGTAATACTTGGAGGTGGAATAGCACAAGTAAAAGTTAAGCCTACCTCCCATAGGTGGAGTGTTATAAATTGTGATTATTTTACAGTAAGAAGAACTCATAAAAATTGCGTTGCTTGGCAAGCAGGTCTTGGAATTTCACAAGATGTAACTTCAAATTTAAGTATTGATGCAACAGCAAAATTACAAACGGCATATAGAGTAATAATTAGTTATGATACGCTTGATATGAAAACAGGGAAATTCGTGCCGGCAAATCATATCAAAAAAACTATAGCAGTTGGGGAATTTGGCATAGGATTTACTTATAGATTGCCATTTTAATAATTCTGTGAAATATTTATATGAAAGCATCGTCGACGTCATTGCAAGGAAAGTGCCTAACAATTGACGAAGCAATTTCAGGATATTTGACGAGATTGCCACGTCACTTCGCTCCTCGCAATGACGTTATGATACATACAAAAATCAACTATATAAGGAAAAAATATGTCCACAAAAGCCGCTAACTCTTCTTCTACCACTAATGGTCATGATAAGACATCAGAAACTACCAAACATGTTCTGAATGGTGCGGTTTCAAATCATAACACTTATGATGAAGTGCCGTATGAAAGCTACCCATATGCTCTTACAACTCCTTATCACTTAAATACACTTGCAACTCTTTTCGGTGTAAATGCTCCTGAAGTCGAGAATGCAAAAATATTAGAGCTTGGTTGTGCAGCAGGCGGTAATTTAATACCACACGCAGTTCTTTATCCCAAAGCTCATTTTGTTGGTGTGGATTTGTCTAAGGTACAAATTGACGCAGCAAATAAAAATGTTAAAGCACTAGGATTAAAAAATATAGAGTTCTATCATTGTTCAATAACCGATATTGATGATTCTTTCGGTAAGTTTGATTATATAATTTGCCATGGAGTAATTTCTTGGGTACCAAAAACCGTTAGAGATAAAATTTTTGAAGTTTGTAATAAAAACCTTACTTCAAATGGCATAGCATATATTAGCTATAATACCCTCCCTGGCTGGAATATGGTCCGTACTATCAGAGATATGATGATGTATCATTCTAGCGCATTTGCAAATGTCCGTGATAGAATAGCTCAATCTAGATTATTACTAGAATTTGTTAAGGATAGCCTAGAAAACTCTAAAACTCCTTATGCAGAGGTATTAAAAACCGAATCAGGGTTACTTGCTAAACAAACCGATCATTATTTACGTCATGATCATCTAGAAGAAGAAAATGCTCAATTCTATTTTCATGAATTTATGAATGAAGCAAGAAAGCACAATTTACAATATTTAGCCGATTGTAATCTTTCGACTATGTATCTCGGTAATATGCCTCTGAAAGTAGTAGAGAAGTTAAAAGAGGTGAACGATATAGTTAGAACTGAACAATATATGGATTTCATTACGAATCGTCGTTTTAGAACCACTTTACTATGTCATAGTGATGTGAAAATTAATAGAAATATTAACAATGATGATATAACGAAATTTAATATGATCTTTAATATAGTGCCTGAAAAACCACTCAAAGAAGTAGACATGAATAATGCTTCCGAAAATTTAAAATTCTTCTTAAACGGTAATCAAGACTCTAACTTAACAACTAGTTCGCCTTATATGAAAGCTATTTTGTATACTTTCAGCGAAAATCTAAATAATCCGTTAAGCTTTGAGAAAATAACCGCTGAAGCTAATAAAAAGCTACATAATACTAAACTAAACGAAATCAAAGCTGAGCTTTTAAATAATGCAATGAAGCTAGTACTACAAGGTTATATTAGTATTACAAATCAGAAACATAGAAATAACCCTGAGCTTGATAGGCCTAAAACAACAAAAATGGTCATACATCAAGCAACCAATACACCTTCTATGTGGGTCACAAATTTAAAACATGAACCGATCGGCGTTAATTTCTTTGAGAAGTTTGCACTTAGATATATGGACGGTAAACACGATAAAAAAGCAATCATTGATGCTATACTGGGTCATGTAGAAAAAGGCGAGCTAACTTTAAGTAAAGAAGGTCAAAAAGTAGAAAATAAAGAAGAAATACGCAAAGCACTAGGAAGCTTATTTACTCCGATGATCGAGAAGTTTTCTTCTAATGCTTTGTTGGTTTAATGTGTTATTGCATTCCCGCTTTCGCGGGAATCCAGAAAAAACTATAAATACAACAAATTTTTGAAATTAACAGCTAGATTTATCTCGCTTTATGCTGGATTCCCGCCTACACGGACATGACATAGGTAACGATGCAAGCGATATTCAAAAACACAAAAATAACTTATGCCCATATTTTTTTATTTATTTGCAACATTAATAACTATTAGTAGCTTATGCGTTGTTTTAAGCAAAAATTCCATATATTCGGTATTATGTTTAATTTTTACATTTATCAACGGTGCAGGACTTATGATTTTGCTTGGAGCAGAATTTTTAGCTATGATTCTTATAGTCATTTATGTTGGAGCTGTAGCAGTGTTGTTCTTATTTGTGATAATGATGCTAGATATGCATTTTAATAAGACAATAACGCAGTTAAAAGAAAATTTAGCTTTAAGTATTTTTATAGCTTTAATTATGTTTTGTGATTTAATAATAATTATTTTACTTGGTACTAAAAACATTAATTTTAGCTCAGATATATCATTTGCCATCACAAATAATATCTCAAATACTAAAGCGATAGGTAACGTGCTTTACACTAACTTTATGCTACCGTTTCAAATGGCTGGTCTTATTTTATTTGTCGCTATGATTGCATGTATTACGTTAACACTAAAAAAACGTGAGGGAGTAAAACATCAAGATATTACAAAACAACTCTCCCATAATAAAGGTAATGTTGTATTGATGACAAAGCCTACTCTAAATAAAGGTGTCGAGAATATTAAATATGAATGAATATATTTCGCTTAATCATTATTTAATCTTAAGCAGCTTAGTTTTTACTATTGGGATGTTTGGATTATTTATGCATCGCAAAAATATTATCAATATATTAATGTCCATTGAGTTAATGCTGCTCGCAGTTAACATAAATTTTGTTACATTTTCCGTATATATGCAAGAATTATCGGGACAAATTTTTAGTATTATAATCTTAACTGTAGCAGCTGCCGAAACCTCAATAGGGCTTGCAATATTACTAATATATTTCCGTAATAAAGGCTCAATTGAAATCACTGACATTAATCAGATGAGGGGGTGAGATGTATCAAAATCTTGCCATGATGATCATCATGTTACCGCTTGCATCTAGCGTAATAAACGGATTATTTTTAAAGTTAATAGATAAAAATTTAGCTCAAATAATTGCAACAGGTTTTTTGTCATTATCTGCCTTATTCTCATTAATAATATTTTGCGATGTGGGTTTAGGCGGGAATATAATCCATATTCAGTTATTACCATGGATTGAGGTTGGAAATTTTAAAGTAAATTGGTCGATTTATATCGATCAGCTCACTAGCATAATGTTTGTAGCAGTAACATGGGTGTCAAGCGTCGTGCATATTTACTCGCTTGGCTATATGGCGGAGGATAAGGGAATTGTACGTTTTTTGTCTTTTCTTTCTTTGTTCACCTTTTGTATGTTAATGCTAGTATCAGCAGATAATTTCTTACAATTATTTTTCGGCTGGGAGGGCGTCGGGGTTTGCTCATATTTACTAATCGGATTTTGGTATTCAAAAGAATCAGCCAATAAAGCAGCGATTAAAGCTTTTGTTGCAAATAGAGTCGGCGATTTTGCTTTTATCTTGAGCGTAATAACGATTATTGTTTATTGTGGTTCAGCAAATTATAAAGATGTATTTGCATCTGCAGAGTTACTATCTAATACAAAAATATTTTTACATTTTTCCATTCTAGACATTATTTGCTTTTTATTATTCATCAGTTGTATGGGTAAATCTGCACAGATCGGTTTACATGTATGGCTGCCTGATGCGATGGAAGGACCAACTCCCGTATCCGCACTTATTCACGCAGCAACTATGGTAACAGCGGGAGTATTCTTAGTAGCACGCTGCTCTTATGTGTTTGAATATAGCCCTTTAGTTCTACAATTTATTACAATGATAGGTGGCATTACTTGTCTTTTTGCCGCAAGCATTGCTATTATGCAAAGCGATATCAAAAAAATTATTGCTTACTCTACCTGTAGTCAGCTTGGTTATATGTTTATGGCTTGCGGGGTATCTGCCTATAATAGCGGGATATTTCACTTAGTAACTCACGCATTTTTTAAAGCCTTATTATTTTTATCAGCGGGCAGTGTAATACACGCAGTTCATGAGCAAGATATTTTTAAAATTGGTGATTTAAGAAATAAAATGCCGGTAACTTACGGAAACTTCTTAATCGGTTCACTCGCATTAATAGGAATTTATCCCCTTGCAGGGTTTTACTCTAAAGATTCGATTTTAGAATCAGTGTATAGTAGTGGCTCGTTTATGTTTATTTTTGGAATAGCAGCAGCAATACTTACCGCTATTTATTCAATGAAGATTATTATGTTGGTATTTCATGGTAAAACTAAACTAGCAAAAGATGTTTTTGAGCATGCCCATGAACCGGCTAAAATAATGCATAATCCTCTTATATTACTTGTTGCTGGGAGCTTTTTTAGCGGTATGATCGGCTATTATTTACTTTCTATGGACAAACCAAACGGCTATTTCCATGACAGTCTATTTCATTTACATATTTATAAACTACTAATTAGCCACCCGCCTTTATATATTAAGCTACTACCTATGGCAGTTGGTATAATTGGGATTGTTATTGGGATTTGGATATTTTCATTGTCATCCCGCGAGCTTGTAGTGGAATCTAATAAAAATAAAAACAACTGGATCCAGTGGTCAAGCCACGGGATCACACCCATTGGATTAATTGCCAACATACTAAGAAATAAATATTACTTCGACGAGATATATAATTTCTTAATTGTTAAGCCTACTAACTGTTTAGCCTATTTATTTTATCTTGGTGACCAAAAAATAATCGATCGTTTTGGACCGAATGGTTTTTCACGCGTTGTTAGTTGCTTTAGCGTTCTTACCGGAAAAACACAAACGGGATATGTTTTTAATTATGCTTTGTATATAGTATTATTTATTGTTGTAACAATTAGTTATTTTGTTTGGAAAGGCTTTGAGTGTCATACCGTTGCTTGACAACGGGGTCCAGTTAAAAATACTAAATTATTAGTATTTTTAGTTGTTTGTTTGATACTGTGGTCAAGCCTCAGTATGACATCGAATGCGTTTTTCGATCCAAGTAAGAATGATATATACTACTAAAAAAACTTATAAAATCTTAAAAGAATGTTAGAATTACCTATTATATCTATCAGTATTTTTCTGCCGCTAATAAGCGTGCTATATATTTTGCTGTTTATGAGTCAAAGTAAAAAGACGGATAAATCGATATATGTAATGTATGTGGCGGTGCTTAGTTCTGTTTTAACATTCATCTCAACTATCTATATTTTAATAGAGTTTAACTCCTCAAATCCTGCTTATCAATTTGTTGAACGCTACGCTTGGCTTGATAAAATCGGGCTTGAATTTCATGTTGGTGTTGACGGTATATCAATATTTTTTGTTGCTCTAACTTCTTTTCTTACTCTTGTTTGTATAATCGGAAGCTTATTTACCATTAAAAAATATATTAAAGAATATTTAGTATGTTTTTTATTAATGGAATCTTTTTGTATAGGAGCATTTACCTCAGTAAATTTATTATTATTCTATCTCTTTTTTGAAGCAATATTAGTGCCGATGTATATCATTATAGGCGTATGGGGTGGCGAGAACAGAATATATGCGGCTCTTAAATTCTTCTTATATACTTTCTTCGGCTCGGTATTTTTCTTACTTTCATTAATTTATATTTACAGTAAAATTCATAGTTTTGATTTAACTTATATTCCTGAACTTACTGATAATATTCCGTTATTTGCTCAGCAAATTTTATGGTGGGCTATCTTTATAGCCTTTGCCATTAAAATCCCTATGATTCCGGTGCATACTTGGCTACCTGACGCACACGTACAAGCTCCAACTAGCGGCTCGGTTATTCTTGCTGGTATTCTGATAAAACTTGGCGGTTACGGTTTTTTAAGAGTATTACTACCGCTACTCCCAAGTGTATCACAAGAATTTGCAATTTACGTAATTTACCTTAGCATTATTGCTATAATATATGCTTCCCTTGTTGCTCTTGCTCAAAAAGATATGAAGAAGATGATAGCCTATTCATCAATTGCACATATGGGATATGTTACGATAGGTATTTTTAGCTTTACTGACGCCGGGGTTAATGGAGCAATATTTCAGATGCTTAGCCATGGAGTGATTTCCTCATGCCTATTCTTAATAGTCGGTACTTTGTACGAAAGATTACACACTAAAGAAATAGCTAAATACGGCGGTGTAGCAAGTAAAATGCATGTGCTTGCCACATTTTTTATGATTGCAATGCTTGGCTCTGTCGGCCTGCCAGGTACTAGCGGATTTATTGGAGAATTTTTAAGCTTGCTTGGGACGTATAAGGTGAATGTAGCAGCAACTTGTGTAGCGGCTCTCGGCATAATCATTGGGGCGGTTTATATGCTGAAATTATATAAAGAAATTATGCTTGGTGAAATTACCAATAAAGAAATTATGCATTTCAGAGATTTATATAAATATGAAATAATCTCAATAGCTCCTTTAATATTATTAATTATTTACTTTGGTCTAATGCCGAGTTCTATTCTAAATGTATTTAGTTTTTCGGTGAAGAATTTATTGGTTAAATTTTAATTGCTTACAAAAAATATAAATGCTACTCTAATTATAGAACTTAAAAGTGAGTTCTATATAGCAAAAGATGCTAATAAAGTAACAGGCATAGATATAGTCATGTAGTAAATCCTGAGGCATCAAATCATAAGGAAGCTTTAAGAAATGCTCGTGACAAACTTGGAATTTGTCATAATAATCAACAAAATAATACAGAATTAACTGGGGGCTACACCAGAAGAGCATCATGAAAATTAAATTTATTGAAAAGCAACAGATATAATACCGTGGTCAAGCCACAGTATCCATAAAAGCAAGGCAAACTACTAATCATTTTACTAGATACCGTGGCTTGACCACGGTATGACAGAGACATGCTATCACTTCATCAATTACAATTTAATATAGAACAAAGAAATTTATTTGATCTATGTATCACTTTTCTTCCTTCTTCTATCACCTATATAAAAGGAGCTAATGGTTGTGGTAAAAGCTCACTACTGCGAATGATAGCAGGAATTATGCAACCAAGTAATGGTAATATCTACTATAAAAATAGTAATATTAACAATATCCATAAACCTTACTGCACTTATATCGGTCATAATTTAGGTCTAAAACTCGAAATGACTGTTTTTGAAAATCTAAAATTTTGGTCGGAAATTTATAATTCTGCCGAAACTATATACGCCGCTATTCATTACTTCAAATTACAAGATTTATTAGATGAAAAATGCTATAGTTTGTCTAGTGGGATACAGAAAGTCATAGCCGTATCAAGGCTTATTGCTTGCCAATCTGACTTATGGCTACTTGATGAAGTTGAAACTAACTTAAGTAAAGAAAATAGGGATTTATTAAATAATCTAATTGTCATGAAAGCAAATAGCGGCGGTATTGTTCTTCTATCATCTCATCTAGAAAGTTCTATAAAATCTGCACAGACATTACAACTTGATTCATTAGTAGACTTCTTTCCTAACTTGCAATGGTAAATTGCACGTCGCGACCCGGTACTAGAATTCTCACGTTACTTGCGTGTAGGCTGCAGTTCGAGGTGAAGTATCTCATTCAAAAATTCCTTCTTATTAGCTACGTTGTGCGAGAGGTATATTATTGTTTTGCATATTTTTATAAATCTTCCAATGTACAATACAAAATATAAGACTAACTATAATTCAAATTGAATAATTAATTATTGTACTTATACACGTGCTTTAGTAACTGCTATATATTCATTCTTACAACTAATTCTCTTTTCTTCTAGCTCTTTTTTGTAGGCAAGACTTTTTAATTGTTAATATAAATCTTTATCATATGATTTTAGCTTTAAATATTGCTCATCATTAGTACTATATTTATGAGTTCCTCTTTATTAGTATATTCCGGTAGGAAATAATGTAATGAATGCATTAAATGTAATAGAGAGCGTTATCCAATAAAACTATAGTAGTAACAAAGCAAACTACCATACTATAAATCTGTTTTATAATTATTTACAATTAAGAGAGCTTTATCTCACTTTATGCTGAATTCCTGCTTGCGCAGGAATGACATAGAGTAAAAACTATCCAGTAATATAGCAATTTACCTATACTCATAATCCTTATGTAGCTTACTAGCGAGTGCCTGCTCCCATCTATCGCCGTTTTGCAGTAATCTTTCTTTATCATAAATAAGTGCGGCATGAGTTAGGCTTGCAAACTCAAAATTAGGACCTTCAACTATCGCATCTACTGGGCAAGCTTCTTGACACAACCCACAATAAATGCATTTTGTCATGTCTATATCATAACGTGTTGTACGCCTACTGCCGTCTTCTCGTTCGTCCGCTTCAATTACTATTGCTTGTGCCGGACAAATCGCCTCGCAAAGCTTACAAGCAATACAACGCTCTTCCCCGCTTTCATAGCGACGCAGTGCATGCTCACCCTTAAATCTAGGGCTAACATGGCTTTTTTCATAAGGATAATTTATGGTAACTTTGGGCTTAAAGAAATACTTTAAGGTCAAAGACATTCCCCTTATTATCTCATATAGAAAAAATGATTTTAAATAGTTTATCATAAAAAATATATATTAACGATCTATGGCTTTGTTGCAGCTTCTATGTCATTCCCGCCTACGCAGGAATGACATAGAAGCAGCAACAAAGCCATAGATCGTTAATATATATTTTTTATGATAAACTATTTAAAATCATTTTTTCTATATGAGATAATAAGGGGAATGTCTTTGACCTTAAAGTATTTCTTTAAGCCCAAAGTTACCATAAATTATCCTTATGAAAAAAGCCATGTTAGCCCTAGATTTTAAGGGTGAGCATGCACTGCGTCGCTATGAAAGCGGGGAAGAGCGTTGTATTGCTAAAAAAGTGTTTTTACCTCTAACTTTATTTTGGGTGGTGTTAGTGTCAAGTGTACTTTTTTACACTGATAATTTGCCGAATGTTTGAGAAAGTTATTATTATAATTAATTTCTAGCTAAAACCGGTATTGTTGCTGCTTCTATGTCATTCCCGCCTACGCAGGAATGACATAGAAGCTGCAACAATACCGGTTTTAGCTAGAAATTAATTATAATAATAACTTTCTCAAACATTCGGCAAATTATCAGTGTAAAAAAGTACACTTGACACTAACACCACCCAAAATAAAGTTAGAGGTAAAAACACTTTCCAGCCGAGTCGCATTAATTGATCATAGCGATATCTTGGCAACGTCGCTCTAATCCATAAAAAGCAGAACAATAAGAACCCAACCTTAAATACAAACCAAAAGAATCCTGGAATACAATCTAACCATGATATATTAAAGGGCGGTAAATAACCTCCTAAAAAGAAAGTGGTAGTCATTGCACTCACTAATATCATATTAGCATACTCACCTAGGAAGAATAAAGCAAATCCCATAGAGGAATATTCAACATTATAGCCTGCGACTAATTCCGATTCTGCTTCAGGTAAATCAAAAGGTAACCTATTTGTTTCGGCAAGTACCGAGATAAAGAACACGATGCCCATAGGTAGTAGCATTAAATCAATCCACCACGGCATTGTTCTTTGTGCTTCAATAATCCCACTTAAATTGAGAGTACCGGTAGTAAGTAACACAGTAATAATAACGAATCCCATGGATACTTCATAAGAAATCATTTGGGCCGAGGAACGTATAGCACCAAGAAATGCATATTTTGAGTTACTAGCCCAACCAGCAATAATAATGCCGTAAACGCTTAAAGAGGATATAGCAAGAATATATAAAACACCGACATTAATATCTGCAAGAACTACGCCCTTTGAAAACGGTATAACTGCCCAACCGATTAAACTTAATATAAAAGTTATCATCGGTGCTAAAATAAATAATATTTTATCGGCATTGATTGGAATTATCGGTTCTTTGAATAAAAGCTTAACCGCATCAGCAATAGGCTGAAGTAATCCAAATGGACCCACAACATTCGGTCCACATCGTAACTGCATTAATCCAATAACACGACGTTCTGCATATGTTAAATACGCAACACATAAAATTAAAGGGATAGTGATCGCCACCACCTTTAGAGCGATGATAATTAACGGAAAAATATATTCAAAAAAGAAGTCTGTCATCATGTTATTTAATTGTCATACAACCGTCATTGCGAGGAGCAACGCGACGTGGCAATCCAGAAAAAGATTTAAAAATGCTGTAAATCAGAATTTTTTACTGGATTGCTTCGTCAATTACTTACGTAATTCCCGCGCAATGACGACTCTTTATGCTACCTCCCTACTTCTTGCTTCCTTAGCCTCTACGCACTTAGCCATAGTGACCGAGTTTTTGCTAATTACGTCAGTCATGTAATAATTACTAGGCTCCATAGTTATAGGCTCTTTTGATAACTTATCTTGAGAGCTAAATTTAGCAAATTTACTCTCTACAATTTTATCAATATTAGCAAATATCTTATATTCTTTAGCAAGTTTGGCTCTTACTTCTTGTAAATCACGCATTCCGATATCTAGTTTCAGATAACCGGCAAGCTCTTTAATAATTTCTATATCTTCTTTAGCTGTTCCTACAAGCGATACTGCTTTTTCTGCTATTTGCGGTCTTCCTTCTAAATTTACGTAAATTCCGCTCTGCTCTGTATAAGCAGCAGCAGGTAAAATTACATCAGCATTTGCAGCACCTGAATCCCCATGATGTCCTTGATATACTATAAAAGCCGATTTCAGCTTATCAAATGAGACGGCGTCCGCTCCAAGCAGATAAGCGAGTTCCAGTTCATCAAGCTTAATAGGATTATTCAAACCAACGTCAAGACCGCCAACTATCGAAGCATGATTATACAATATATTAAAGCCATTCCAATCATCACGCATAATATTATATTCAGCCACTATCTTATGGATAAGCGACAATATAGCATATCCGTCATCTCTTGCATATACGCCATCACCTACTATAATCATCGGATATTTTACTGCTTTTAAAGCTTTCGTAAACTCATGAGCACCAATAGCTAGCTCCTCAATAATCTTAATATCACTTCCTAGATCCTGAATTCTATAAGTTTGGTTATGTCCTTCACCTATTCTTGCTACTTTTAATGAACCGGCACGCACTTTTTGTCCTATTCGGCTATTTAACACCGGAGCTATCTGCCTTGGATTTGCTCCGATTAGTAAACATAAATCAGCCTTTTTGACGCCGACAATAGTTGTATTAAATAAGTAGTTTCCTCGCTGCGTAGTATCTATTTTATAGTTAAACTGATTAACACTATAATTATTACAGCCAAGCTTTTGCATTAATGTTTTCAGCATAAACATTGCTTCAACAGAAGCAAGAGAACCTGCAATAGCAGCAATTTTCTCCGGTTTTACGGATTTAATTTTATCCGCTATCGTCTTTAAGGCTTCAATCCAACTAGCCTCTACTAACTTACCGTTTTTTCTGATATAAGGACGATCTAAACGCTGATATTTCAAACCGTCATAACTAAAACGGTTTTTATCAGAAATCCATTCCTCATTTATTTCTTCATTAATACGAGGCAATATTCTCATTACCTCATCGCCTCTACTATCTATACGAATATTGGAACCTTCGGCATCATGTACGCCAATGCTAGCAGTATGTTTTAGTTCCCATTTACGAGCTTTAAATGCATAAGGTTTGGAATTTAAAGCACCAACCGGACAAATATCTATCATATTACCGGAAATTTCAGAATCGAGTGTTTGCTCTAAATATGAAGTTACCTCCATATGCTCGCCACGATGGATAGCGCCCATTTCTTCTATTCCGGCTATATCATTTGCAAATCTAATACATCTTGTGCATTGTATACATCTAGTCATCGCTGTTTTAATCAGAGGTCCCATATATTTATCTTTAATAGATCTCTTATTTTCATGGAATCTATTAGTACCTTTGCCGTATCTAAAAGCCTGATCCTGCAAATCACACTCACCTCCTTGGTCACAAATAGGGCAATCTAAAGGATGGTTAATAAGTAAAAACTCCATCACCCCTTCACGTGCTTTTTTTACCATAGGTGTATCAGTGTGAATAACCATACCGTTACTTACCGGCATTGCACAAGAAGCTATAGGCTTTGGTGATTTTTCCATTTCAACCAAACACATACGGCAATTACCGGCGATTTTTAAACGCTCATGATAACAAAAATGAGGAATTTTTTTACCTGCTTGTGTACATGCCTGATAAACGGTGCTACCTTCTGATATTTCTATTTCAAAACCGTCTACGTTCAGTTTTATCATCTTATTTTATCCAATAAGTCATAGGGTTTGGGTATGTCTGATCCTCTATCATATATTTAAAACCTATGGCGACACGCAGTACATACCAAACAGCGAGTGCAAAATATAGTACTACTCCAATAATGATAAACGTAAATATGAAACATACAATCCACCCCAATACCCCAAGGCAAAAAGTACGAAATAACAACACATAATGACTAGTAGCAAAGTTGTCACCTTTATCTTTATTGAGATATGCAAAAAATACTCCAATTAACGGTAATATCGGTGCTACTATCCCACATAGATATAATATATATACCACAATTAGGTTCTTCTTACCACTCTCGGTATATTCTTTAAGATGCTTGTCCATATACTTTTCCTTTTTTACTGCTCAATTTCATCTTTTAATCTTTGTATTTCTTTCATAGGTAATTCGGTAATTTCATGAATTTCTTCTATAGATTCTGTTCTCATTAACATCTTGTGTGCTATTTTTTCCATAGCTTTCTCTGCGCCTCTTTCTTCAACCCTTTTAACATCACTAGCTTCAATTCTCAACCAATTTAAGCGGTTTTCATATTCTTCTCTTTCTTCATCACTTAAATTTATTACTTCAAGCACATTTAATACTTTCTTGAGCTCTTTACTGTTGAATTTCTTTAGGAAGCTTATCTTTATTTAGCAAATCATTTCTAGTTAAAAAAACAACCCATATATCTAAAGCATTCTTTACTTTTTGTTACTATATCTGATAGTTCTTCTTTGATGTTATCAGCAAACTTATTGAGTTCTATAGTGTGTAGCCCTATATCCTTAAAATATTTTAAACCGGTTTCATTTTCTTGCAACCTCAATATATTATGATATTTATCAATATTTGTGATGTCGGGAAATTAAGTATATGGATTCCTATCGTTTTGTTTAATTCTGAATATCTAGAACCTTCTTTTAGCTGTCCAACGTATAGCTTTGCCCAATAATATAAAGCCATTTTATCATAATTTGCTTCATCCGTTACGTGAATTTCGATATTAAATATTTTACCGCTTTCGCCTTGAGCTTTAATATCTAAAACAGAAAGCTTATCATTTAAAAAACTCTTTAGATTATATGGATTAAGTATAGTTACTTCTTGTACCTAATTTTCCTTGGTTACTATCCAATTAATAAGCGATATTAATAAATCTTTGTTTCCTGCTACTCCAAAGATTTTCTTAAATGCCAGATCTACTCTTAGATTAACTCTATACATAGTTATTTTTTCAAACTCTCTACCACAAAATGCATAATACTGCCGTGCCGTATATAATTTATCTCATTATCCGTAAATATTTGCAATATTAAATCGATTGTTCTTGTTTCGCCAGTTTGTTTTTTTATCACGCATTTAACAGGATTATAAGGCTTTATTTGTTCACTTAAGCCTATGATATCAATAGTTTCTGAACCGTCTAACTTTAAATCTAATCTTGTATTATTGCCCGTAAAAGTTAGCGGTAAAATACCCATACCAACTAAATTTGAACGATGTATTCGCTCAAAGCTCTCGGCAATCACTGCCTTTACGCCAAGCAGTTGCGGACCTTTTGCCGCCCAATCTCTAGACGAACCGCTACCATATTCTTTACCGGCAAAAATTACTACCGGTACATCATTAGCTTTATAGTCCATAGCCGCATCGTAAATAGTTTGCTGCGTACTACTTAATTGGTTTATGGTAAAGCCACCTTCTACTACCTTACACATTTCGTTTTTTATACGTGTATTAGCAAATGTGCCACGCATCATCACTTCATGATTTCCTCTACGTGATCCGTAAGAGTTGAAATCTCGAGGCTCTATATGATAGTCCGTTAAATATTTAGCAGCAGGGCTGGTTTTACTAATACTTCCTGCCGGCGAAATATGATCGGTAGTAATAGAATCACCGAAAATTGCTAGAATTTTCGCAGATTTTATATCTTTTATACTATTCTTGCTGCCTATATCCTCAAAATAAGGCGGATTATTAATATAGGTACTATTCTTACTCCAGTTATAAGTAGCACTATTAGTAACCTCTAGACTTTGCCACTCTTTTGTTCCACTAAATATATCGGAATATTTTTCTATAAACATAGAGGAATTAATTGAATTTGCAATAACTTCATCTATCTCTTCTTTACTTGGCCAAATATCTTTCAAATAAATATTTTTTCCTATTGGTTGTCTATTTAAATCTATATTAAGAGTGCCGCTAAGTGCATATGCTACGACTAAAATAGGAGATCCGAGATAGCTCGCTTTAGTAAGGGGATTAATTCGCCCTTCAAAGTTCCTATTACCCGATAAAACGGAAGCAATAACTAACCCGTGTTTATTGATAGTTTCCTCTATTTCCGGATTTAAAGGACCAGAATTACCGATGCAAGTAGTGCAGCCATAACCTACTAGATTAAACCCTAGCTCATCTAAATATTTATCAAGACCGCTAAGCTTCAAATATTCCGTTACGACTTTTGATCCAGGAGCAAGAGAAGTTTTAACCCAAGGCTTTACCTTTAACCCATGTGCTAGTGCTTTTTTGGCAAGAAGTGCTGCACCAATCATCACGCTAGGATTTGAAGTATTAGTACAACTAGTGATCGCTGCAATGACCACATCACCGTGACCGATTTCGTAATTCTGATTTGCTACAGCATATTTTTTATCAATACCTTTACTTTCTATACCGAAATTCGGCAATTCATGTTTAAAACTACTTGCTACATCGGTTAAATTTACCCTATCTTGCGGACGTCTTGGCCCAGCAAACGAGCTATGTACCGTAGATAAATCCAGCTCTAAAATTTCGCTATATTCTGCCTCATGCTCAAAATCATACCAAAGATTCTGCTCGGTTGCATATTTCTCTACTAATTTGATTTGTGCTTTTTCTCTACCCGTTAGCTCTAGATATTTTATCGTTTCTTGATCAATCGGGAAAAAGCCACAAGTAGCACCATATTCAGGCGACATATTAGAAATAGTAGCACGGTCGGCAATCGTGAGGTTTTTCAAGCCCTCACCGAAAAACTCAACAAACTTACCTACTACTTTCTTTTTCCGCAACATCTCAGTAATGGTTAAAACTAAATCGGTTGCTGTAGATATACCTGTTAATTTTCCTGTTAGTTTCACTCCGATTACTTCCGGCAAAATCATAGTAAGCGGCTGACCGAGCATTGCAGCTTCTGCTTCTATTCCCCCAACTCCCCAACCAATTACCGATAGTCCATTTACCATAGTTGTATGGCTATCAGTTCCAACTAAACTATCAGGATAAGCAAGTCCGTCTTGATGCCACACGACTTTTGCTAAATATTCTAAATTTACCTGATGACAAATACCCGTACCAGGCGGCACTACTTTAAAATTATTAAATGCCTGCTGCCCCCATTTAAGAAATGCATAACGCTCTATATTACGTTTCATTTCCATTTGCACGTTTTGATCGAATGAATCCTTAGCTGCATAAGAATCAACGCTTACTGAATGATCTATTATCAAATCAACAGGAATAAGCGGATTAATTTTTAACGGATCGCCTCCTATTTTCGTCATCGCATCACGCATAGCAGCCAAGTCTACAATAGCAGGCACACCGGTAAAATCCTGCATCAAAACTCTTGCCGGCATAAAATCTATTTCTGCATCGGATTTTTTAGTGTTCAGCCATTCTTTAAATACAAGTAAGCTTTCTTTATTACCACTGGTACGTAGCACGTTTTCACATAATATTCTTAAACTGTATGGTAGCTTTTTTAAAGGAAGTTCGATATCGCTTACCGCTTTATTTATATCATAAATTTTGTATAAACTATTATCGACTGATAACTCTTTTATATATTCTGAATTATGCACTTTTGACATTTGTTTCTCACTTGATATTCGTTATGTTAGTAACATCGACGACTATGTCATTCCTGCGTAGGAAGTATAAATACAGTATACTTTTAAAACTACAAGCTCGATTTATCTTGGATTCCCGCTTCCGCGAGAACGACATAAAAACTAGAAATAATTATTACAATAATCTTATCCCAAAACGTAGATTTTTCAAACAAATTAATGTTGTTCTGATAAAGGTTTTTGAAGCCCCTGAAGCTTGGTTGCTATCTCGGCTTCACTTAAATTCGTAACGTTAATAGCCGTTTCTGTGGCTATGTTAACATAACTGCCCGTTACTTCGGTTACACCGCTGGACACAAGATAAGTAATTTGTGGGTTGTATATATCATCTATATAAACCTGTACTAAACCGGCTTTTAAACTAACGATCATCGTAGCGTGATTCGATAGCACACCAAACATACCATCCTCACCCGGTATTGTTACCATTTTAGCTTGCCTTTCCAATGCAATACTTAAAGGAGTAATTATTTTGACTAAAATTGTTTCGTTCATAGAATAATATAGTAAAATTACTATGTCATTACGAGGAGCGAAGCAACGTGGCAATCCAGAAAAATAATAAAAAAAATGCTATAAATTAGCATTTTTACTGGATTGCTTCACCAATTACTTTGTAATTTTCCTTGCAATGACAGGACAACTGGTCCACGTAACAATGCCACGTGGGAATGACATAAACATTACTTCAAAATCTTTGCTTTCTCAATAGCCTCGTCTATAGTTCCGACCATATAAAAAGCAGCTTCCGGTAAATCATCATATTTACCCTCTACCAATCCTTTAAAACCTGCGATAGTATCAGCTAGATTAACAAATTTGCCTTCAGATCCGGTAAATACTTCGGCGACATGAAAAGGCTGTGATAAGAAACGCTGTATTTTTCTAGCACGCGACACGGTTAGTTTATCTTCTTCGGACAACTCATCCATACCTAAAATAGCAATGATATCCTGCAACGATTTATAAGTTTGTAAAACCTGCTGTACTTGTCTTGCTACGCTATAATGCTCCTCACCGACAATCATCGGGTCAAGTACCTGAGAATTACTATCTAACGGGTCAACTGCTGGATAAATTCCAAACTCGGCTATCTGACGGCTAAGTACCGTTGTAGCATCGAGATGCGCGAAAGAAGTAGCAGGAGCAGGATCAGTTAAATCATCCGCCGGTACATATATAGCCTGCACTGAAGTTATTGAGCCGTGCTTAGTAGAGGTGATACGCTCTTGTAGTTCTCCCATATCGGTAGCAAGAGTAGGCTGATACCCTACCGCTGACGGAATCCTACCAAGCAGCGCCGATACTTCAGAACCTGCTTGAGTGAAACGGAAAATATTATCCACGAAAAACAAAACATCTTGCCCCCCATTCATATCTCTAAAACTTTCCGCAATGGTCAGACCGCTTAACGCAACTCTTGCCCTTGCTCCAGGCGGCGCGTTCATTTGTCCATAAACAAGAGCTACTTTTGAATTTTCCGGTTTCTCAAGGTCAATCACACCCGAGTCAATCATTTCATGGTAAAGATCATTACCCTCTCTAGTTCTCTCACCGACTCCTGCAAATACCGTATAACCTCCATGTGCCTTAGCTACGTTATTAATAAGCTCCATAATTAACACGGTTTTACCTACACCTGCACCGCCGAATAATCCTATCTTACCGCCTTTAATGTAAGGAGCAAGTAAATCAACAACTTTAATACCGGTTACTAATATATTACGCTCGGTTGACTGATTGGTAAAATCAGGAGCAGACTTATATATAGCAGAAATATTTGAGCTTTTAATGTCTCCTTTACCATCAATCGGCTCACCTACAACATTCATAATACGCCCAAGCGTCTCAGTACCTACAGGAATACAAATAGGACTACCGGTATCCATTACTTCTACACCCCGCACTAATCCTTCAGTAGAATCCATAGCAATACAACGCACCGTATCATCACCTATATGTTGGGCTACTTCCAGCACTATCCTTTGTTTATCGTTATAGCACTCTAGAGCATTTAAAATTTCCGGTAACTCACCGTTATTCGTAAATTTTACATCCACCACCGCTGAAATAATCTGAGTAATTTTACCGATATTTTTTGTCATAATTTTTTCTGTTAAGATAATGTTCTTACATAGTTACCAATGTCATTCCCGCGCGTAGGCGAGAATGACATAATACACATATCTACACCGCCTCAGAGCCGGCTATAATCTCTATCAACTCCGTAGTAATAATAGCCTGTCTTGATCTATTCAACTTTAAAACTAATTTACTTATTAAATCATTAGCATTATTTGTTGCATTTTCCATAGCGGTCATTCTAGCTCCCTCTTCACTTGCTCTACTTTGTAGTAAAGCATAATTTATTTGGGAACTCACATATAAATTAATTAGATTAGAAATTAGATTTTTCCCCTCATACTCATAATGGTCATTCTCTATTTTAGAATCATCATGATATTTTTCTACCGGTAAAACCTGTTGTCTAGTCATAATTTGAGTCATTGCGTTCTTGAATTTATTAAAATATATAACACAATTACTAACTTCTAGATTTGCGACTAGCGACATAATTTTTTGTTTTACTTGCAGGATCAGATTTTCAGCATGAATTTTTGGTAACTCAAAATAACTATCAATATAACTTGCATATTGCATTTTTAGTGCTTCGTAACCTTTTTTTCCTATAATGATAAGCTTTATTTGTTCACCTTTATTTTCTAACTCTTTAATATCATACTTAACTTGCTTAATTATACTGTAATTAAACGTTCCACATAAACCACGCTGTGATGTCATCACTATCAATAAAGTTGCTTTATTCGGTATAGTATTAAAGAATTTCTGCTCTTCTATAGAGAGCTCATACATATCAATTGATACTATATCGGACATCATTTTACTAATAGCCTCAATATAAAAATTTGACTTGGCTATTTGACTTTTTATTTTCGCCATTTTAGAAGCTGATACTAATTGCATTGCTTTAGTAATCTTTTGTGTAGATTTAACGCTTTTAATTCTAGTTCTTAATTGCTTTAAATGTGACATATAGTTTTTTGGTTTTCTATTGTCACCCCGTGGCTTGTACCTGCGGGGTCCAGTATTTTTAACTTATTTTACTGAATGCCGTGATCAAGTCACGGCATGACACAATAGGCTTTTACGAAATTCTCTAAAAATGCTTTTAGTTTCTGCTCTGTTTCTTCGGTTATACGTTGCTCATTTTTTATTGATTCCAAAATATCTTTTTTATTTAATCTTATCTCCGTAAGCATTTTATCTTCAAACTCTTTTACTTTCTGAAGCGGTACATCATTTAAATATTTCTTAGTTCCGACATAAAGACTTATTATTTGTTCTTCTACCGGCAAAGGACGATATTGAGCTTGTTTTAATATCTCAACTAATCTTTTACCGTGATCGATTTGTGCTTTAGTAGCAGGGTCTAGATCCGATCCAAATTGCGAGAAAGACTCGAGCTCTCTAAATTGAGCAAGTTCTAGCTTTACCGAACCTGCTACCTGCTTCATAGCCTTTATTTGTGCTGCAGAACCAACACGGCTTACTGAAATACCAACATTAACGGCAGGTCTTACACCTTTATAAAATAACTCACTTTCTAAGAAAATTTGACCGTCGGTAATTGAAATAACATTCGTTGGGATATAGGCAGATACATCACCTGCCTGCGTCTCGATTATAGGAAGAGCGGTAAGTGAACCATTGCCTTTTTCCTCTGACATTTTAGCAGCTCGCTCAAGCAATCTTGAATGCAGATAGAACACGTCACCGGGATATGCTTCTCGCCCTGGAGGTCTTCTAAGTAATAATGAGATTTGTCTATATGCGACGGCATGCTTACTTAAATCATCATAAATAATAAGTGCATGCATACCATTATCACGAAAATATTCGCCCATACTACAGGCAGAATAAGGGGCAATGAATTGAAGAGATGCAGCTTCCGAAGCAGTAGCCGAAACAACGATTGTATAGTCCATTGCTCCGGCATCTTCTAGTTTTTTTACTATCTGTGCAACGCTTGATCTTTTTTGCCCAATAGCTACATAAATACAATAAATTTTATCGCTTTCATTAGTAAGTGAATGAGCTTGTTTTTGATTAATAATAGTATCAACCGCTATCGCTGTTTTTCCGGTTTGTCTATCACCGATTATTAATTCTCTTTGTCCTCTACCTATCGGAATTAACGAATCTATAGCCTTGATTCCGGTTTGTACAGGTTCGCTTACACTCGTTCTTTCTATTATTCCCGGAGCTTTCATCGCGATATGTCTGTACTCTTTACTCGCAATATCGCCTTTGCCATCAATAGGGTTACCAAGAGCATCAACAACACGACCAAGCAATGCCTTTCCTACCGGTACTTCTAAAACTTCTTTAGTTCTTTTGACATTATCTCCTTGCTGTACTTGGTTATCATCGCCCATAATTACAGCACTGACGCTATCATTCTCCAAATTTAAAACAAGCCCCTTAACACCGGATTTAAACTCTACTACTTCACCAGATTTTACATTAGCAAGACCATAAATTTTAGCAATACCGTCACCTACCGAGATTACCTGCCCTACTTCTTTAATCTCACTTAAGCAATTAATATTAGCTATTTCCTTTTGTAATATTTCAGCTACTTCAATAGGCTTTAGTTTCATGTGGGATGACTCCTAATTACACGTTGTCATCCCGTGGCTTGACCACGGGATCCAGTTAAAAATGACAAATAATATACAGCTTTAGATTGCTTATGGGTCCCGTGGTCAAGCCACGGGATGACAATAGTACTCAAGCAGCAATCCTAACTTTCTTTAAAGTTTTCGTTATTTTTTCTAAACTACCTTTTATTGAGTAATCTTGCAGCATACTATCATATTTAATTACAATACCGCCAATAATAGTACTATCTATATCAAATAATATTTCTGTTTTTTGATTTAATTCTTTTTCTATACGAGATTTAATCCACTCCTGCTCTTTAGGTTGTAACTTATTTGCAGAAATAACCCGAACTATCTTTATGTTTTTACTTTCATATAGTAAAGCATTATAAGTATCTACTATATTAGATAAAATAGCAGTACGAGAATTTTTTACCAATAACAATAAAAAATTTTGTACTATTGTGCTCATTTTGATATTTTTTGCTAACGAATTTACTGCGTTAACTTTGTCGTTCTTATTTACTATAGGAGAAAATAGGAACTCTCTAATATCAAAATTATCGGTAATTATACGATTTATAGCGGTAATTTCTTCAAAGATTTTATCTTGTATGTTATCAACCACAGCATTATTAAATAACGCCACTGCATAATTCTTGATTAAATTATCTTTGTTCATACATGTACTACCCTATCATAAGCAGCGAGTACTGACTCGTGCATCATTTCCGATAAAGTCGGATGTGGGAAGATAGTATTAATTAAATCCAACTCTGTTGCTTCTAAATTTTTTGAAACCACATATCCTTGTATTAATTCTGTTACTTCCAAGCCTATCATATGAGCACCGAGCAACTCACCAGTCTTAGCATCAAATATAGTTTTAATTAAGCCATCGCTATCACCAATTACTAAAGCCTTACCATTAGCCATAAAAGGAAACTTACCGATTTTTAATTCATAACCCAAAGCTTTTGCTGCTTCTTCTGTAAGTCCGACGCTTGCTATTTGCGGCGAAGAATAAGTGCAACCCGGTATATTATGCTTATTGATAGCATAGGGTTTTAAGCCCGCTATGCTTTCTGCTGCAATAATACCTTCATGGCTTGCTTTATGAGCTAAACAAGGCACTCCTGCTACATCGCCTATAGCATAAATTCCTAGTTCTGCAGTTTGCATTAATCCGTTAGTAACTATATAACCATTTTCTACTTTAACTTTGGTTTTCTCTAGTCCTAAACTTTCTGTATTTGCAGTAATACCTACTGCCATAAGTAAGATTTCAGCTTGTAATTTTTGTGTTTTACTGGATAACTCTAGCTCCACTTCTATCTTATCTTTTGATTTTGTTTGCTTAATTAATTTAGCATTTGTAATAATTTTTATTCCCTTTTTCTCAAAATTCTTATGAGCGATTCCGGAAATTTCCGTATCTTCAGCAGGTAATATTCTATTATGTGCCTCAATTACGGTAACATCCACACCAATACTATTATAAAATGAAGCAAATTCTATACCTATTGCACCTGAACCAACAATAATCATAGATTTCGGCACATGACGCGGTATCATAGCTTCTTTTGAAGTCCATATTTGCTTGCTATCAGGCTCAAAACCTTTTAACACCCTAGATCTTGCTCCGGTAGCTATAATAATATTTTCTGCTTTTACTGTAGATTTATTATTGATATTTACTACCTTATTTCCTGCAAGACTTGCTACTCCGTCTATCACGGTAACTTTATTTTTTTTCAACAGTAACTTAACGCCACCTGCAAGCTTATTTGAAATCTCTCTTGAACGCTCAACTATTTTCTTAATATTGATTTCAGCACCTTCAGAATCAATTCCATAATCTTTAGCGTGCTTTGTATATTCAAAAACCTCAGCAGACTTAAGCAGGGATTTAGTCGGTATACACCCCCAATTAAGACATACCCCTCCCAAATGTTCTTTTTCTATTAATACAACTTTTTTCCTTAATTGTGCCGCTCTAATTGCTGCAACATATCCACTGGGACCACCGCCTATGACGGCTACATCATATTGTTCCATTTTATTTTTGTTTTGTTTATATTGTAATCCCGCAACTTGATCACGGGATCTAGATTTTGATTTTTTTTGATCCCGCGATCAAGTCGTGGGATTACAAGTATCACTAAACTATACTACTCTGCAACATCCATCTGTTTTTTTCATGCACCTTAATCCGTCCAATAATCATATCGGCTGTACCCTCATCGCCCTCTGCTTGTGCTACTTTGAGTCCCTTATATAAGGTATCTCTAATAATATCTTGATCTTTTGTTAGACTTTTAAGCATTTCATTTGCTGTTACGTTTGGATTTGCCTCATCTATAGATGCAAGTTTTATTAAATTTGACAATGCTGGGACTTTAGCACCTAAACTTCTCACTCTCTCAGCAAGTTCATCTAAGCTTTCAGCTAAATCTTCATATTGTACTTCAAATAATAAATGTAGACTTCTAAACTCCGCTCCTTCTACATTCCAATGATAATTCTGTGTTTTAAAATATAAAGCATAACTATCTGCTAAAATTTGTTCTAAAGCTTTTACTACTTGCATAATATCCCTCAAATTTTTATGAACTTTTTGACTTTATAACATTTCTTTAGATACTTCAAGAGATAACAGGGTTTATATAAATTCCTGATATATTTCTTTTCTGTGTTTGATTACAATAATAATTACCGTAGCTGTTTCTTGTTCAATACGGTATATAATACATTAATCACTTACTCGTAGTATGCTATCACCTTTCAAACTATAGCATAAATTGCACATTTGATAAGAGTTTTTGCATTGGAGGAAAGCATTGGGATATGCCTATTTGTTACTTCTTCTAGATAACGTATTTTGTAATTCATTTCCACGCTTCTTCGCGAGAGTAAGTTTGAGCATTCTCTTTATCAAGCTTTTTAGCAATTTTTGACAGAAACAAATCTTCTATCATTTCAAGAGCTGCAAGTGTTAATTCTCTGACTAAACTCGATAAAGATTTATGTTCTTGAATTGCTAAATTACTAAGCAAAGTGGCAATTAACCTGCTCAATAAGCAACATTAACTCTTGGACTTTGAGACATATAGACTTATTTTTATTGATTAGTATTATCATTGTAACACTTTTACATCACTCAAACAATAAAATTATCAATTCAGACTAAAATTCCAATAATTATGTATTAAATATTAATTTTTATTAGTAATTTGTTGACTACATTTGTACCACTTATAATTTAAAACTTAGGGATAGAACGACATGAATCACATATTACACTTTGCGTTAACTACCGTAGCAAGAACCACTAATACAATAAAAACAATTGGTGGTCAAGGATACCACGTGCTTAAAATTGGACATAATGTGGCCAGTTACTATCTAACTACTACCCTTAGTTTAATTGAGCAGACTTGCCATAAAGAGAATATATTAACAATTCTGTGTAGTAAAGGAATTGAATTATTAAATACTGAAACAAGACATTTTGTATTTGAAGGCATGTTCAAAATAAAGGAAGTATTAACTGCAAATAAAGCTATTATTACAGCGATTAATGATAATGGGGAGACTATACGGGATTATATATTGCACAAACAATGTGATAAGACTTATATATATGAGGAACGCTTGCTTAAAATATGTCAAGAAAATCTTCAAGAAAATCTGACCATTGATGGTATACTTAATATCGCAGGGGATAATAACACTATTATAGAAGATATTAAAGGGTGCGAAATATTTGAAGTAGAGAAAGAAACTGCTCTACAGGCGATTCTCTCAGAAATAAAGGATTTAATATCTAACCCGATATCTAGCACTACTCAAGCAAGTGATATTAGTACAACCGAGGGATGGACAGAGTCCATAACAGAATATTTATCGGAAATTGCGAATAATGCAATCAATAACGCAATAACAAATTCTACTGCCGAAATTTCTGAATCAATCTTTTCCAATAACACTGAAAGTTGGACTGAAATGGGAGTAAATTTAATTACTAACACCGTAGCAAACTTTACTAATAGCACTTTTAATACAACTGACAACTCTCAAGACAATATGTTTGATGAGCGTGATAACGGTAATTCCTTAGTTACATACATAGGCATTGGTACAGCTGTAGCTGCATCCATAGTTGTTGCAATATGTGCGGGAGTAACTTGGTATTGCGTTAGAAGTAACAACACAAAAAAAGCTAAATTAAAACAATATATTGAGGAAATTGAAGCTGCAAGAGCTGCTGCTATAGCTGAAGATCCACTTGCTGCTAACGCTATTGATGAGCATGATGATCATACTACGATAGAGATGACCGGACTCTCCTATGAAGACGCAGATAATCCTGTATAAATCACTTAGATTCTTGTTTTTGAATCAACCACCAATAGCAAATTCACTGTTGGTTGTTCCTCGAAAATAAAAATTGAGTTTATTTTCACTCTTTATTTATCAGTTCTTTTAGCTTTTCTTTCGCTATTTCTTTAGCACGTCGTCCTGCATAAGAATCATAAGTTTTATTATCTTCAATGAAATGTACACAAAAAACTGTTCTGTCATTTTTTTGTAGCCAACCTATAAACCATCAAATTTGTTTATATTCTAACTTTATTGCTCTATCTCGGCTAAGTTTATTACCGATGTCTGTTTTACCGTAAAGCTTCCAACCATCTACAACATCTTCAATAAATAAGATATTTTTAGTCATTTCCTGAGCTTGAACGCTTACAGGCAATTTATTATCTGCCAGTTTTTGAAGAAAAATTAATTGTCCTTCCGGTGAAATTTCTAAAGAACTAGAAGCAATGCATTAGTTAAACCGTTATTCTTTCCTTTATCTCCTAAAATATCATGATTATCATAATCAAATTTTGTTACATAATTACGAAATTTTGCAATACCTAATTCTTTGGTAATAACCTGTGAATACCAAAGACAGCTATTCTTCATCAAGTCTTTAGGAGTATGGGGGGGCTGTTTCCAAACCTCTAGCATATCAGCATCACCATCTTTAAAAGGTAATTTTGGACGAGTTTCATCAATTAAAAACCCATCATCATAACCCATTAAACTTATAGCAATTTTAAATGTTGAGAATGGAGCACAACGAGACTCGCACTTACCTGCCCGTTTAATAAATTTATCATTTTCTTTAACTAAAAAACAATCAGCTTTAGTTATAAAAGGTATAGTAAGTGATATTACGACAGTTAGATATAAAACAATTTTTTCACATAATTAAAATTCTGAATAAATAAGCAGGTAGCTTTGTTGTATACGATGTCATGCCCGCGGAAGCGGGAATTACATCGGCTTAAACAAGTATACAGTTTAATAAATCTCTTGAGACTGATCTCCCTTACTCGGTACATAATCAAAAATATCATTATTATCTTGCGTATCAATCATATCTTCATTCTCAAGCATCTGAACATTATTTACTTTAAATGCTTCTATAACAGTGCCGTTTGGTGTAATTGTACCGGTTGCTCTATCTACGGCGATTAGCTTAATTGAATCGGGCACTTTGAAAGGCAGCGATGACTCATCCTTATAAGCATTACTCATAAAATCAATAAAAATCGGCAATACTACGTTTGAACCTGTTGCTCTTTTTCCCAGTTCTTTCGGTGTATCATAACCAACATAACTGCCAACTACTATCTTAGGCGTAAAACCTATAAACCATGTATCTTTACTATAATTACTAGTACCGGTTTTTCCACCGATAATTTTTCCTAACTTCTTCGCAGCATAACCGGTTCCTCTATCTATTGCTCCTGTTAAAAACGAAGTAATTTGATAATTGCTAGCTTCATCCGTAACTCTATAAATACCTTCTTGCGGTATTTCTAATATTGCGATATCTAAATTGGCGTCCGAAACATTACAAGAAAGACATTCTCTATCATCTCGCCTATAAATAATTTTACCGTTACGGTCTTTAATTAATTCTACAAAATGAGGTTCAACTTTTTTACCACCGTTAGCAATAATTGCATAAGCATTGGTCATTCTGCTAAGTGTAGTTTCAATTGAACCAAGGACCATAGAGTAAACCTTTTTTGGTTCACTATTAATACCGAATCGCTTAATTATATCAACGATTTTTGTAAGTCCTACGGCAGCTGCTACTCTGACCGTTATAAGATTACGGGATTTTTCAAAACCAGTACGCATAGTGATTTCACCCAAAAACTTACCTTCATAATTTTTAGGACGCCAACTAGGCATCCCAGGACCTTGCGCAATCTCAATAGGCCCATCGTTAAAAATCTGATTCGGCTTAATACCATTTTCAAGAGCTGCTAGATAAACAAAGGTTTTACTCAAAGAACCGGGTTGACGAAGTGCTTGAGTTACTCTATCAAATTTACTTGTGGAAAAATCATAACCCCCGACGCTTGCAAGTACCTGCCCGGTATTTGGATTCATAACCATAATAGCACCGTTTACTTCAGGGATCTGACGCAAAGCATAAAGAGCATCTTTTACAGGTTCAACTACTATCACATCACCTTTTTTAAGTAGAGCCTTAACTGATTTAAGATTACTTCTTGTCCATTTCATTTCAGCAATAGGAATCCTAGATTTATTACCGTCTATAAGTCCAATCTCTGCATGATTATCGGCCACATCCAGAACTACAGCTAATTTATACTCTAAAAGCGATGGAGGAGTCGGTAGTTTTTTTATCTCCTCTTGCCAATTATCAACAGGAATATTAGCTATAGGCTTTCTAAAACCACGTCTTCTATCAAACTCCCTGAGACCTTTTCTTAAAGAGTTTTCAGCTAATTGCTGCATCTTTGCATCCAAAGAAGTAATAATAGTAAGACCTCCGGTATAAAATTCTTCCTTACTATTTAACATCCTAATTACTTCTTCTCTGACCTGTGCTACATAATAATCTGCCGTAACAGTTTCTTCTTGAGCTCGTTTACGTAAAACTATCGGGCTATCCATAGCTTCTTTCGCAGCATCTTTTGTTATATAACCATCTTCAAACATACGTCCTATTACGTAATCACGACGAGCTTTTACTCTAGCGTAATTTCTCGCTGGATTAAGTTCGGAAGGGGCTTTAGGAAGTGCTGCAATAAAAGCTGATTCTGCAATGGTAAGTTCCTCTATGGATTTATTAAAATAATTTTGTGCAGCCGCCGCAACGCCATATGCACCACGACCAAAGAATGTTTGATTAAGATATAATTCTAAGATTTGATCCTTAGTAAATACTCTTGAAATCATATAAGAAAGAATCGCTTCTTTAATCTTACGTTCAAGAGAAACCTCATTAGTTAGTAGAAAATTTTTAACCACTTGCTGAGTAATAGTAGAGGCGCCTTCCATACGCCTATGATGTAGATAATTAGATATGTTTAAAAATGTCGCTCTAACTATTCCAAGCAAATCGACGCCCGGATGGTTATAGAAATTCTTATCCTCAGCTGCGATAAAACTTTCTATTAATGAAATCGGTACGCTATTAATCGGTACAAATACACGACGTTCAAAAGCGTACTCCTCCATTAATTTACCGTCACGAGAATAAATACGCGTTACAGACGCTGGATAATAACGTGCAAGTTGTGAGTAATCAGGTAAATCACGTGAATAGTGATATATTATATACCACACAACCGCACAACCTATTAGAATAAGTACGGCAAAAATTTTTAAACAAAAAAACAGAGATTTATACATGAATTATAATATTTCGCCGGTTAAACTATTAAGTGAAGCTTTAGTAATTTTTACATCAATGATTTTACCAAGTAAAGATTTATTAGGGTTTTGGATATATACAGACTGCATATATATAGTTTTACCTATTATTTGATCATCGAATTTACCGCTACGATCAAATAGAACTTTTATAGTACTACCGACACAACTTTCATTACAAGCTAATTGCTGATCCATGAGTTCTTTTTGCAATATAGTTAATCTCTCTGATTTTATATGTTCAGGTATTTGGTCGGTTCTAGTTGCACCCGGCGTACCGGGGCGTGGGCTATATTTAAACGAATAGCACTGACCGTATTTTACTCTCCGGACCAAATCTAAAGTATCCTCAAAATCTTCATCTGTTTCACCAGGAAAACCGACAATAAAATCAGAGGATAAAACTATATCAGGCCTTGCTTCTCTTAAGCGATTAATTATATCAAAATAATATTCCCGATCATGTTTGCGGTTCATTGCTTTTAATATTTTATTTGAACCTGACTGCACCGGTAGATGTAAAAACGGCATTAATTTAGGCTCAGTACCGTGCAGTTGTATTAGATCATCTGTCATATCTATCGGGTGCGATGTCATATAACGCAATCTCTCTAAATTTGGAATTTGTGCTAGATGTTTGAGTAAATCGGCTAAACTAAATATTTTATCTGCAGAACCTTTCCAGTTATATGCATTTACATTTTGTCCAAGTAGCATAATTTCTTTAGCACCGCCGCTAACTACTTGTAATGCTTCTCTGTAAACCTGTTCTACGTTCCTTGAAAATTCAGCTCCTCTTGTATAAGGTACTACGCAGAAAGTGCAAAATTTATCGCACCCCTCTTGCACCGATATAAAGCTACTAGCTCCTTGCGGATATAATTGTTCCGGTAAATTATCAAATTTCGCTTCTTCAACAAAATCAAGATCGATTAAATGTTTTGCGTGTCTAACGATTTTTGAGATTAATTCCGGTAGGTTGTAATAAGATTGCGGACCGACAACAATATCGACATAAGGAGTTCTTGTAAAAATTTCTTCTCCCTCTGCCTGAGCAACACAACCTGCTACAACTATTATTGCAGAGTTTAATCCTTGTTTTTTTCTCGTATCTTGTAGTTTCTTAATACGACCGAGTTCAGAATAAGTTTTCTCGGCTGCTTTCTCTCTGATATGACAGGTATTTAGGATAATAACATCAGCTTCTTCAATATTTTCCGTAGGTTCATAACCAAAAGGATAAAGCAAATCTTGCATCTTAACAGAGTCGTAAACATTCATCTGACATCCGTAGGTCTTAATATAAAGATTCTTACTCATAAAATTTTTAATATTATAAAATGTTCTATACTATATTTAGGTACTTTTATCAAATTTTAAATAAACCGCAAACACTATCCATCTGCTCTTCTTAACTTAATTAATTAATCTACTAGAGAAATTTTTTCTCCTATTAGTGTATCTATATAATCTTGCACTTTTGTGTGTAATTTTACTAAAGCTTGATTTGGAGTAGTAATACAAATCACACTCTCTTTTTTATGTGCTTTATCTTTTATTTTCTTTTTTGCCATATTAGTAATACTTTATAATGAATAGTATTGTTATCAAATAAGGATAAACATACCATATTATTTTTTACTTATCAATTCAGCCAAGCTTTAAGCTAACTTCTTGACGTATTAATCTTATCCATATAAATTTGCATGGATAATAACTAAGTGGATATGTGATTAAGTGTTTTTAGCAAAAGAAATTTAATTTTAAATATTATTGCTGATTAATTCTTGCTGTGCAGATTCTTTCGGTGAGTTCTTTTAATGTTTCTATTCGTTCAATAAGATAAAGCAGCTGTTCTTATGTCATTTTATAGTTTTTATCATATCTTGCATCAACATAAGCTTTTTCAAGACGCTCAAAACACTTTTTTGTTCTTCGGTTAATTGAGGAAACACACTTAATAATTCATTATCATAATTTCCTGCCATACTGCCTAGTTCTTGTAAATTGTATAGTTTATGTTTGTAGTTTGAACACACTAATAAAATAGTGCTGTAAAGACTTTCCGTAGCTTGATGAATGGGAAAGACTGATAAAGCATACTCCAAATCGTTTAAATAAGTAGTTGCACCTTTGAAAAGCCTTTACCTCTACCAAACCAATATTCATAGTAATCGTTAGAAATTTCGTTCATCTCGCTCCAAGGTAAATCTTTAGCTTCGCTAAGCATAAATTCCTTGCTATCATATAAAAGAATACATTTTTTTGTGATATCCATATAAAAATCACGTCCTTTTTCTAACTACCTATTTATTTCGAATTATCAATATTCTTGAATCATATGGGATAATTTGATGTTTTATTACTCACGTTTTTTCTAATCTTTTATATATTCTATCTTTTAATTTTAAAGCAGTATAACCTTTATACTTACCTTTTATCAGAATTATCAAGATATCAGTATAGATATTATGCCAGTTAGGTAGATCATACACCCAATCACCTCTAGCAGAAGAGCCGTATAAGATAATCATAGCAATTATTACTACCGGCAATAAATCTTTATGTTTCATACCTTGCTTAATTTGACTAACGTAGGTATAACAACCGTAAAGCTGCATTCTATTAAGATAATCTTTCTCCATTTTCGATGCATCCTGATTATATACCATCTACCGGTTTCACCTTTAACTTTTAGATCGAACAAACTTCTTTTCCATTCAAGAAATAAAGGTAACTGTTCAGTAGTTAGATAGCTTAAATCTATAATCCTATCTTATTTCGGTAACCTAAGAAGAGAGTTCGGTCAATTTATTAATTTTACTTTATCGCTAAATAATTTCTTAAATGCGACATCATTTGTACTGTCTAAATATCTTTGCATGAATAATTGCACCTTTAATATATTTTTATATAAAGCAAATTAATCTTAGGTAGTAAACTACTTTTACAATTGATTATCGATATTAGACTGCTTGCATAACTTATCTTATAAAGAGGAATCCATCAGGAAACCCTTGCCACCGCAACGTATATAAATATGTGAGGATGGGAGTAGCAGATTTACGTACAAATTACCTTTAGACTAAGGTTTTCAAGAAGTCTATTGTATTAATATCTATCATTATGATTGTATACTCCCCAAATTGCTTTCTTTGAGATCCATCCAGTATAATCTTTACATGTAATTTGGCAGAATTGTTCTTTGCATTTTTTTAAACCGCAGCGAACCTTGGGCATTAATTTTGCTATAACTCGGCTTTTAGAATCGACGGATTTGGTAAGCTCTATTTCCTTATCAGAGGTAATAATCACTGATCTTTTACCTGATAGAACGCTTGAATGTATCCAACCACCTTCACCGTTAATGTCACGTACTTGTCGCCATTGCTCGTACTCTGCAGTTATTTCTACCGGTTCGCCTTTTTTAACAAAAACCCATTCTACGGCAGATTTAGTGGTTGGTCCACTCCTTGCATTTACTTCATTAGATTTTATTGAAACAAATCTCGGAATAGACAATTTTTTATTATCGGCGTTAATTGTTGTAGATAATATTATTGTAATTAAAATGATAAAAACTTTAATCATTATCTTCCACTTCAGATAAAGCATCTTCTTTTTTTGCTATTATATAATTACCAAGCCTAAATTGTACTTTTATTCTATTAATTTCCTGCTCGCTAATACCTATATTCTTCAGGACTGTTCCACCGATTTGTAATCCGGCCTCATAACTTTCCGGAATAATAGTTGTGGCACCTAAATCATAAAACTCTCTAGCATTTTTTAAATTTTTTAACTTAACGACAACCGGTATATCCTGATAATTACCGCTAATTGTTTTAAGCGATTTCTTTATAGTGACTTGATTATTCATGGTAAGTATTATAGCGAATGCTCTTTCCGTACCTAATGCCTTTAGAGTATCGGCTTGCGATACATCACCTTTAAAAACCGGCAAACCGTTTGATAGCTCTTCTTTGACTCTATCATCATCTAAATCAAGTATTACGTAACTTATACCTTCCGCTTCCAAAACTCTTGCTACCATTTTACCGGTATTACCAAGGCCGGCAATAATAATATGGTTTGTTAAATCTCTTGCCCCAAGCTCAATCATTTGAGTCGGAGTTTTACCGAGTCCTTTATCAACTTTCTCAGCAATCTTTTTCCCTAAAGCCGCGAGTAATGGAGTAAGTGCCATAGTAAAAGTAACTACGAGTAATAATATATCGGCAGTACTTTCTTCTAATACTCCACTATCTTTACCTAAACTGAATAATATAAAACCAAACTCTCCACCTTGCGATAATAATAAGCCTGAATAAAAAGCAACTCCTTTATTAAAACCGAATAAAAGACAAAACGCCGTTATGATTAAGGTTTTTATACCTATTAAAGCAATAGATAAAGTAAGAATATGAGATATTTTTTCATACATTTCTAGTGCGTCGATATTCATACCGACAGTCATGAAAAACAATCCTAAAAATAAACTTTTGAAAGGATAAATACTTTCTTCTGCCTGCAATCTAAATTCAGTTTCGGCAACTAATACTCCAGCAACAAATGCTCCTAAGGCTAAAGATAAACCAAATGTTTCGGTAGCCCAAGCAGCAGAAAGTACTATTAACAAAGTCATCGAAATAGGTAACTCGCTTGTATTATTACTTTCTGATGAAATGAATGAAAATACAGGACGAAGAAAAACACGACCAACAATAAATATTGTAAGTAGGGCCGTTACTGCTTTTAAGAGTGCAATACCAAGAGCCCCTGCAAGCGAGGCTTTATTATTACCGGCAAGTAACGGAACTATCACAAGCAATGGCACTACAGCCAAATCTTGCAGTAGCAGAATAGCCAAAGAGATTCTTCCTATTTGTGTCGATTGACTACGATTTTCCTCAATAACCTGCATAACAAGTGCAGTAGATGAAAGGGCCAAACCACCGCCGGTAATAATAGCTGCACTACTATTGCCGTCTATAAGCACCATTGCACCGGCAATTACTATAGCGGTTGTTACAACTTGCAAACTACCAAGACCAAATACATATCGTCTCATAGCTTTTAATCGCTCAAAAGATAACTCCAGTCCTATCGCAAATAATAGAAATACTACACCAAGTTCACCTAGTAACTTAGTTTGGTCATATGTTACGATTTTTAAACCGTGATCACCTATTGCAGCTCCTGCAATTAAGTAACCAAGTACCGGACTTAATCTAAGACGCTTAAGTATAGCCACAATAAAAACCGCAGTACCGAGTAAAATTATAACGTTAATAAGAATATGATCGTTCATCTTTTCCAAATTTCTTCTAGCTTAAAATGCTCCCGTGCTTCAGGATAAAAAATATTAATTAAAACAGTACCTGCATCTATTAGTACCCACTCTGATTTACCAAGACCCTCTATATTACTATTTATACAAGCATTATTTTTTAATTCTAAAGCCACATATTCAGCAATTGCTCCAACATTTTTAGTTGAACGACCGCTAGCAAATATAATGTAATCGGCTAATTTATGTTTTCCTGTTAAATCAATTACCTCAATATCTTCTGCTTTTTTCTCACTTAAACATTCTAAGATAAATAATTTTAATTCTTCAGTTTCTTTTTTCATAATAATTAATAAATGATATAATTGTATCAATTATTATATTCATAAGAGCAGAGTTTATCAATGAATGTTTAAAATTCTACAATAAAAATTCATATAAAGCTTTACTTTAACCAAAAAAAACTTTAATTAACATTTAGACTTTTATATCTAAAAAGTGATAAAATAATGGCAATATCTGCAAAAGAATTAGAAAAAATACTTAAGGAAGCCTTTCCAAACAGCATAATAAAAATTACTGATTTAGTAGGGGATCAAGACCATTATGCGGTAGAAATATCAGATGTTCAATTTAATGGACTTTCTTTAATTAATCAACATAAATTAGTAAAAAACGCCCTATCTGAAATATTAAATAAAAAACTACATGCAATTACCATAAAAACTATTGCAGTTCCTGAAAAATAATTACAAATGTTAATACAATAAATTCTACCTAAATTCAACTTATCATTTAAGTTTTATACTTACTTAAGATTATAATTTTCATGATAAAGTAAGATTTATAAATATAACTTTTGTATTAGTCAACAATATGTTGACTAATATTCTTAAATAGAGTACACCACAAATTAATCTACTCCCAGATCTAAATGCAATATAAATTCAGCTTTTCTAAAACAGCTTTAAAAAATTTACTCAAAATTTCTACAAACAAAAGAAAAGCTATATTAGCAAAATTAGCACAACTAAAGCTAAGTCCTTATAAGAAAAATAATAATATCAAAAATTAATAGGACATGACGGGTATAGATTAAGGATTGGAGATTATAGGGTGATATATAGCATAAATAAAGGAAAGTTAGAAATTCTAGCAATTAATGTTGATGTTAGAGGAGAGGTATATAAATGAGTAATAAACATATAATAGAATATCAAAGAAAGCATGCTTTTGTTTTTATACCTTTTAATGAATATCAGGAACTGATCAATAAAACACAATGTATTACCGATGAAACATTATACGCTGAAGCTATAGCCAAAAATGAGGAATATTTTCCTGAAGCTTTGGTACAAAAAATTTTAAACGGCAAAAATTCGATTAAAGTTTATTGTGAATATAGAGGGTTATCCAAAGAGCAATTAGCTATTAAAATCGGTAAAACTAAGCAATATATCTCATCTATCGAAAAAGGATTACGAAAAGGTACAATAGACACACTAAAAAACTAAGTACTGTTTTAAATGTTGATTTAGATATGTTATGATTTGCAGCAAAAATAACCATAATTAAATCTTTTTAGAGATGTTTACAGAACCTACATTGCACTTTTAAAAAAAGTTAATAATAAAATTAAATTTTTATTCAGGGCTTTAATTAACAAAAATAATAAACGATGGTAAGAAGAAGTAATTAATAATTATTGAAAGCACAAAAATTTTTCTAACTTATGATTTTGTTATATAAATAATACTTTATTTTTAATTGAAAAACATTCATTAAATACTAAAATATCTATCAAAATACTTATAAAATAAAGTGTTCTCTACTTATAAAAAGTAGTTGTAAGTTACTTTTTCTTATTTTAAATAAATTAAACTTTATATATTTTTATAGAAATTAGGTAAATCGTATATAAAACTTAAGGAATACAAGAGTAAAACCTATCTATTTTAGCTTCTTAATGAAAACCGCAAAACTTTATTAATTTGTGTATAAAAATGAATACCAAAACCGTCATTGCGAGAAAACACTGTAAGTTTTGACAAAGCAATCCAGTTAAAATACTAAATTATTAGTATTTTTTATTATTTTTATTGACCTAGTTAGCAAGCCATGGGGCGACACAGTGGGTTTTGCCGGTCCATGCAACAATGCCTGCTCACAATAACGATATCTTGCTTTATTAAGCAAAATCTATAAATTTTTGCATAAACAAATTGATTTGCTACGAATAATAGAGTATATAGTACAGACATAATTAATTCTCGGGGCGTAGCGCAGCCTGGTAGCGCATCTGGTTTGGGACCAGAGGGTCGGGAGTTCGAATCTCTCCGCCCCGACCATAAAACGTAAATTATAATGTCAAAAGACGACCTAATTCAGTTTACAGGTACAATACTTGAACTTTTACCTAATGCTACTTTCAGAGTAAAGCTTGAGAATGATCATGGAATTATTGCTCATACTTCCGGTAGGATGCGTAAGAATCGTATCAGAATATTACTAGGAGATAAAGTTACGGTAGAAATGACTCCTTATGATTTAACTAAGGGACGTGTGATTCATCGTCACTAGTCTTTACAAGTATGAAGCAACACAGAGAAAACCTACCGATTATATTAGCATCAAGCTCTCCTGCAAGAATTGAGTTACTAAACAGAATCAAAATTATCCCTTCACAAATTATTCCGGCAGATATAGATGAAACACCTAATTTGCGTGAATTACCTGCGCCCTTAGCCATAAGACTTGCTTACGAAAAAGCTATTAAAGTTGCATCTCAAGTAGAGGAATCAGCTATAATTATAGCTGCCGATACGGTAGCGGCAGTAGGTAGAAGAATATTGCCGAAAGCTACTACTTATGAAGAGGTCAAAAATTGTATTAAGATGGTATCCGGGCGTCGTCATCGTGTCTATACCGGTTTATGTATTATCAAAACAGAGAATGATCAGCTTACAGTTAAACAAAAAATAGTTCAGACTATTGTTAAGTTTAAAAAATTAAGTGATGAAGAGATTAATTTTTATTGTTCTTTAGATGAAGGGAGAGGTAAAGCCGGCGGTTGCAAAATTTCCGGTTATGCAGAAGCTTTTATCTCATTTATTTCTGGCTCATATTCAAATGTTATGGGATTGCCTTTATTTGAAACCGCAAATGCTCTAACCTCTTTAGGTTTTAAGGTATATTAATATGTAGTGTTGCCTCTGTAAAGATTGATCTTGTTACATGGATCGTTTATGTCATTCCCGCATGGTATTGTTATGTGGATACCTTAGCCGTCATTGCAAGGAGCGAAGCGACGCGGCGATCCAGAAAAATAATTAAAAAAATTCTGTAAATCAGCATTTTTTACTGGATTGTTTCGTCGCAGTACTACGTAATTCTTCTCACAATGACGAAAAGCAGGTCTACGCAACAATGCCTTTCCACCTACCTAGGGATAACATTGAGTAGGTTTTTCGAACCATATACACATCAATTACAATTTTAATTCTTAGGCTCATCCAAATGACTTCTCTCGTAATTTTCATGACGCTCTTGAGCTTCAATACATAATGCAGCAATAGGTCGTGCTTCTAATCTTTTTATACCTATTGGGGCGCCTGTTTCTTCACAGTAACCGTATTCCCCATTTTGAATACGTAATAATGCTTCTTCTATTTTGCTTATTAATTTACAATATCTATCTCTACTACGAAGCTCAAAAGCTCTTTCTGTTTCATGAGTAGCACAATCGTTAAGATCGGATTCTTTTAAATTTTCTTCCTTTAAATGATTTAAAGTCTCTTGAGATTCCTTTAATAAATCCTCTTTCCATCTTAAAAGTTTTTGTCTAAAATATTCTAAGTGATTAGGACACATATATTCTTCATCTTTAGAGGGTTTATATCCCATAGGTAATTTAGGTGTTTCTATCATAGAAATATCTCAATATTAGCTCTAGTATATATAGTTTATAAGGTTTTTAAAAAAATATATACCTTAAAATTAACGCAAGAAGATTATAAATATTAATTTTATTTTTTAATTGGATATGCGGTAGTATATACAGCCTCTAAACGCTTTATACTTGTTTTAGTATAGTTTTGTGTAGTAGATAGACTTTTATGACCTAATAGCTCTTGAATAGAGCGTAATTCTGCACCACGTTCAAGCAAATGTGAAGCAAAACTATGTCTAAATGAATGAGCAGTTAAATGCTGCGGTAAACCATAAAAATGCTTTAATTTAATTAATTCACGATTAAATACCTGTGGCTGCAATTTCTTACCACGCTTTCCTCTAAATATCGGTTCATTATCCCCGAGCTTATACGGCAATATTTCTAAATATTGGGTAATTAAATTTTTAGCAATCGGCAACCACGGAATTATTCTTTCTTTACTACCTTTACCTATTATTCTTATAAATTCTAGATTTTGTAGATGAAGTTTCGTAATTGATAATGCTTCCGATATACGTAGACCTGAAGCGTATATAAGAACAAGTAGGGATTTATTTCTAAGTTCTACCCACTTAACATTCCCGTATTCTTCAATATGTTCAAGGGATACTACTACATCATCCTCCGATAAAGCTTTTGGTAATAATTTAGTTTTTTTAGGAGATTTTATAGAAAAAATTATATGACTATTTAATTGTGTTGTTTTCTCTAAAAATCTATAAAAATTTTTTACTGCAGATAAACCACGTGCAATTGAAGAAGTGGTAAAATTATCATAGTTACGTTTTGCAAGCCAACTTCGGATTAATCTTATATCTGCGTTTTTAATATGATTTATCGTTACAAGCTCTGAATTATAATAATTCATAAACTCAAGGAAATTCTTAAGATCATTATTATAAGAAATTACTGTATAATTAGAATAATTTCTTTGCAAAACGAGGTATTTTTGCCACTTATCTATTAATTCTTGAATTAATATATCTAACATTTATAAAAACTTAACTATCGTTAATATTACGCTTAATGCTAACAACTATTGACTCATAATTTTATAAATGTTAGCATGAGCTGAGGGTTTACGTTGACATATACGTAACCTATAAAACACAAAAAATTTTTTGAGTAAAAAATTTAATTTATTTTAGGAGAATAAATAATGTTAAATAATACACTATTTTTAGATTTAATGAAATCATATATGAATCCGGAATTTTATATGAGTGCTATGAAAAATATCCCTAGTGTAGATCTTTCATCTATCACAAATACAATGCAACGAGCTATGAATATTCTTTTCACAACTAACCAAATTGCTACAGAAAGCATGCTATCTTTGCTTAAGAAAAATTCCGAGATTACACAAAATAATGTTAATACTATTTTGAATACTACTAAAGAAGCAGCAAATTCTAAAGATTTCAAACAAGCTAGTGAATGTCAGCAAAAATATTTAAAATCTATTTATGAAACCTCTATGGATAACGCTAAGGAATTATCAAGTATTGCTTATGAGTCTTCACACAAAATATTTGAAGCCGCAAATAAGCATATTGCCGAAAATATTCATCATGCTTCTAATAATATGCAGAATATGGCAGAACAAGTACAAAAAAATTTTAATAAGAAATCTGCGTAATTTTTAACTATTTTTCTATGTCATCCATGCGAAAGCAGGAATCCATCGTAAAGCGAGATAAATCGGGTTTTTAATTTCAAAAATTTGCTGCTTTTATACTTTTTTTAGATTCCTGCTTTTATAGGCATGACGTGAGAATCATACAGCAACACTTTGCATCAATTACTAGCCTTTCTGTGTAACCAATTTTGTAAATAAGACTCTGCTACCTCCTGATCTTCTATAGCAATCACATTTTCGGCATTACGTTTGTCGGCAGCAGCCGTGAAATTAAACGAACCGGTTATTACTTGCTTTTTATCAATAATTATAACTTTATTATGAGCAATTCCCGGTACTTTATCTATACCTACATCAATTTTTGCTTGTTGTAATTCGTGTAATTTAGAAAATTTCTGCTTTAAATTACTACGATCAAGCAATATTCTAACTTTTACTCCTCGCATCTGTGCATTAATAAGTGCAGTAGTAATTAACGCATCGCTCATACCGTATGCCTGCATATAAATAGATTCTTCAGCTTTATCTATCTGATTGGCTATAAACTTAGTACAACCGGCAGGTGGAGTAAAACACGTACTAACTTTACTTCTTGCAGGCTCTGAAATATTGTAATGCTTTATTTGTGGAGCAGATAAAGCGAATGATTTTTGATTTATTAGATTAGTAAAATAATCAGGATTCTGTCCATCAATACCTAAAGCAACGCCCAAGATAAAGGCAATAGATATTTCTATAAATTTATTATTTTTTCTCTTCATGACTTATTTATATTTTAGGCGTTGTGTGTATGGATCAAGAAACACACATTGTCATTCACGCGTAGGCGGGAATGACAATGAAGTAATAACACCTACTTCCTTACGTAACTGCCAGGTGCTTCTTCAATAGCCTCTAGATTCTGATAATCTACAGAATCTACTAGCTTATTATCATTATTTTTTATAAGCCAATCAAGCCAATAATTCCACCATGAGCCTTCATATTCCGTAGCCTTTATAAGCCACTCATGACTACTTAAACTTAAGTCATCGTTAAGCCGATAATGATATTTAGCAATCGCAGGAGGATTAACTACACCTGCTACATGCCCTGAATCAGCGAGACAAAAAATCTTATGTCCGTTTAATAATTTGACTCCATCATATATTGAACGCCATGGAGCTATATGATCTTCTTTTGCGGCTACGAAAAAAGTGTTGCAATCAACTTTTCCAAGATCTATTGTTGCCCCGAGTACCTCTAAATTATTAGACTCTTTTAGCAAGTTATTACAATATGTATTGTGTAAATATTCCTCATACATTTTGGCCGGCAAGTTAGTAGAATCCGCATTCCAATATAGCAAATCAAAAGGCATAGGTTTTTCACCAAGCAAATAATTATTGATAAAAAATGTCCAAATTAGATCATTTGCCCTTAGCAAACTAAAACTATTTGATAAATATTGTCCATCAAAATAGCCCTTTAGCTTTATATCTTCTTTAATGTAATTAATTGTAGCTTCATTAAAAAATATTCCAAGCTCGCCCGGGTGAGTATAATCAAGCAAAGTAGTAAAGAAAGTGCTACTGTGAACAGCATCTATTTTTTTTACTTTTAAGTAGGCTATGATTATAGCAAGGAACGTACCACCCATGCAATAGCCGACAAAATCAATTTTCTCAAAACCAAGATTTCTAACATACTCAAAAGGAGCTAAAATGCCGTCTTTTAAGTAATCCTCAAAGCCTTTTTCCGATAGAGATATATCAGGGTTAACCCATGAAATAAGAAAAACTTGCAAATTATTTTCTACCAAAAAAGATACTAGCGAATTATGCGGAGATAAATCGAGTATATAATATTTATTTATACATGGCGGAATAATAAATATCGGAATCTGATAAGTTTTCTTTTTCGGCTCATAACATATTAGCTGCATTAAGTCATTTTGGAATATAACTTTTCCTTTTGTTGCCGCAATATTGTGACCGAGTTTAAATGCTGATTTATCAGTAGTTTTAATATTTAATATATCGCCTGAACTTTTTATATCGCTTAAGAAATTTTCTAATCCCTGTACTAGATTTTGACCGCCGCTTTCTAACGTCTTACGTAAAACTTTTGGATTACAAAAAGCAAAATTTGAAGGTGAAAAAGCATCAATAAAATGTTTAGTTACAAACTCTAAATGTTGCTTGAGATCATTTGATAGCACATATTGTTCTATATTCTTCTTAAGCCACTCACTAGATAGTAAATAATATTGTTTAACAAAGTCAAAATAAGCATTATCCTCCCATGAAGAATCTTTAAATCTTTTATCTCGATTATCCGGAGAAAATACAGCTTTTGCCGGACTACCGACAAATTTTGCAAAGCTATTCGTTGTAAGCTCTCTTAACTTATCAATATATTCAATATTAATCTGACAAAATTTTTCAGGATTTGAACAAAATTGTTCGACCATTAAAGAAGCTATAATCCTGTTTTTATCACTTTCAATTAGGCTCCTAGTGATCATACTCCCTTTGCCTTGCATGAAATGCAAAATAAGCTCTTGATATTTATCGGCAATTTCTTTGAAATTATTAATTATCGTCTCGTGCGATATGTTATACATGTTTAGTTCTGATAATGTTATATGATTTGTATGGCTCTCTATGTCATTCCCGTCTCCGCGCTGGAATGAACATAGAACAACCTAGATCTTTAAACCATCCCACATACTATCAACCTTGTCGATCACTTCTTGACTCATTTCTATTTTTTTACCCCATTTTCTATTTGTCTCAGGGTATATTTTATCTGTTGCATCTATTCCCATTTTACTACCAAGACCTGACTTGGGTGATGCAAAGTCCAAATAATCTATCGGAGAATTATCTATAAAGCTCGTATCACGTTTTGGATCGCTTCTTGTCGCTATTGCCCAAATCACTTCTTGCCAATTACGAACATCAATATCATCATCTACAATGATAATAAACTTACTATACATAAATTGCCGTAAGTAAGACCAAATACCAAGCATTATTCTTTTAGCATGACCGGGATAGGATTTTTTAATCGATACTACTGCAACCCTATATGAACAACCTTCAGGTGGAAGCCAAAAATCTACTATTTCCGGAAATTGTTGTTGCAAAATAGGAATAAAAATTTCATTTAATGCTTCACCTAAGATTGATGGCTCATCAGGTGGTTTTCCCGTATAAGTACTTAAATACATAGGATTTTTCTTCATTGTTATTGCAGTGACGGTAAATACAGGAAATTCTTCAATATCATTATAATATCCGGTATGATCCCCAAAAGGCCCTTCAGGCAAATACTCCTCTAAACTTACATAGCCTTCTAACACTATTTCGCTATGTGCCGGTACTTTGAAGTCAATAGTTTTACATTGTACCAGCTCTATTTTTTCATTACCGAGTAAACCTGCAAAATTATATTCTGAAACATTCTCAGGTATCGGCGTAACCGCTGCCAAAGTTACCGCTGGATTTGCCCCAAGCACGATGGCAGCAGGAAACGGCTCTTTTTTTGCTTCTTTCCAACGTTTATGATGCTCTGCTCCGCCTCGTAACTTTAACCAACGCATCAATAGCTTATTAGGAGCTATTGTTTGCATCCTATATATACCAAGGTTATAATTATCCACCTTATCTTTTGTTGGACCTTTAGTAACTACTATACCCCAAGTAATTAAAGGCGAAATATCCTCAGGCCAACATTTTTGAATCGGTAATATATTGATATTCGGTTTGTCAATGATGACTTCATGACAAGCTGCTTTTGATATTGTTTTAGGAGACATAGCAAAGATACGCTTAGCAAGAGGTAACATTGATAATGTTTCTTTAAAAGATGCAGGAGGTTGTGGATGCTTAAGTAATGCTAGTAAAACGCCAAGTTCTCTTAATTCTTTGGGTGATTTAAGGTTAAGCCCCATGCAAATGCGGTAGATACTAGCATAAAGATTAGTTAGGACTGGTATAGTGGATTTACTTCCATCAACTTTTATAACATTTTCAAAAAGTAATGCAGGTCCGCCTTGTGCTAATGCTCTTCTGCTAATCTCGGTAATTTCTAGGTCAGTTTTTACCTCAAGAGAAATACGCTTTAACTCACCATTTTTTTCTAAAAATTTTAAAAACTCCGGTAAATCTTTAAAGCTCATAGTTCTATTTTTTTTGTTTTATTTTGGTCTCTTTATTATGTCATTTCCACATGGCGTTTGCGTTGTGGCATGGATACCAGACTCGTCGTTGCGAGGAGCGAAGCGACGTGGCAATCCAGTAAAAATAATTAAATGCTAAACATTAGTATTTTTAACCGGATTGCTACGTCAATTACTTCGTAATTTCCTCGCAATGACGATTTCCCTACTTACTAAAATTAGCTTTTATCTGCATATCATTCTGAATAATTGTGTAGTTAATTAGCTCGTCAATTACAGAATTTTTAATATTATATATTATATTTTTTTCTGAATTGACATGAATATTTTTAGCTGTTAATTCATCTATACTTCTAGATTTAATATGTGCAAAATATACTTCATCACCTACTTGGAATATAGGTGTATTACTTCCTATTTTAGTATTAAAAATTGATAATAATATCTCAGGAGTTAATGTTAGATCATTTTCCATTTTGGATCTAATATAGCTTTTTTTGCTTATTTTTATTCCAGTAGCTTTAAGCTCTTTTATGTTCTCTTGATCTGAATTGTATTCCTTTGCTAAATCCTTGATAATTTTTAAATTTACATCAGCGATATTCTGCTTTATCCAAACTTTATTTACCTGCTCTTTAATAGTATCAAATTCAGGTATTTTTGTCGGCTGAATAGATTTTAATTCTACCAATATAAGATAGCTTTTATCTTCTGCTTCTATAGGATAAGATAATTCTCCTTCCGAAAGCTCAAAAATACTATCAGCGCTTTCGGCAATTATTTTATCTTCAATAAGCTCTGCATAACTTATATAGTTAACGTTTTGTATCGGTAGCTTATATTTTTCGGCAATTTCAACTAAGCTTGACCCTGCCGCCGTCTCATCTTCCAGCTTTTTAGCAAACTCCATATTAAGTATGTCGATTTTTTGTGCCTTTAATAAATCATGCAATTGTTTTTGTACCAATTCAAAGCTTTGATCACCGAATTCATCTTTATTTTCATTATAAAATTCTAACAACTCATCTTGCGTAACTGAGACTTTTAAATCCTTAATATTAGCCTTAATATAAGAAAAGCTCCGTTTCTCAGGTACCTCAAACGCGGTTTTATTATCTTGGTAAAAAACCTTTAATTGCTGGTCGGTAGGGGTAGGGATTTGTAAATCTTTCGGTTTATTTTGTAAATCTATTTGTATTAATTCTACTTCTCTTTTTTCAGCCATATAATCTACTATATTGTCAGTCATAGCGTTAGGAACATAGAAACTTTCTATAAAACTACCGACAAGAATGTTTTTTAAAGCTTTTTCTTTAAAGTTTAATAAATATTTTTCTTCATCTATATAAGAATTTCTAAAATAAGCTTTAAAATTTTTTATATCAAAAGCACCTTGCTCATTTTGAAAAACCGGTGATTCTTTAACTAAAATTTTAACTGTATCATCACTTAGATCTAAGTCGTAATAGCTAACTAAATAATCTAAGACATTATCGTAAACAAGTCTTTTAAGGATTTGGTTATCAATATTTAACTGTGCTATTTCTTCGTCAGTTAAACTTGTTCCCGTTTGCTTGCTTATAGCATTAATTGCTAAAGATTTTGCTCGCAAAAAATCTTCTTGGGAGATATTTTTCACGTGAGAAAAAGTAACAATATCGCCACTTCTTCTTCCGTTTAATACATCTTTAATACCAAATCCGACAAAAGCAAAAGCTATCATTGCGAATAAAACCCGCATTATAAAACTATCGGCAGTTTTTCTAATATTATCTAACATAATTTTTTGTCTAAGTTTTTAAGTGAGAATATGTCACACCCGCGGGGCAATGCATCCTCAGCATTACGGAATGACATTTAAGCAGCTTCTCAAGACTGCATTATAAAGCAAAAAAGCCTATATAGTCAAACTATATAGGCTTTTTTATTATTTTTGTAGATGTTCGATGTCATTTCTGTATGGTTCAGTTTTTCTGTCATTGCAATGAAATTACAAAGTAATTGACGCAGCAATCTCAGAAGTTTGTTATTATTTCATGAGATTGCCACGCAGCCTATGGCTTGCTCGCAATGACGACCTAGAGCATATTAGAAGTTTATACGAACTTTTACACTACCTTGCTGAGTAAAATACTTACTTCCGATATTGGTATCGTAGTTAATACCGTATTCCATCATTTGATGCTTAGCAGTAATACCAACACCGATATCAAAGCTTGTTTTGCTTTGCTTAAAGCTGTTGGTTGGGAAAGGAGCAATCATACCTTGTAATCTCGCATCAATCGCCGGAACTTTATTCTTGAATGCATAATCAACCATTGCGTACAGCTCAGGAGTTAACACTACTTCACCTACATTTATATTACTTAATACCTTAGCACCGAGTAAACCATCGAAAGTGTTATAGTTCTTGCCTTTAACTGTAAGATTTTTGTTAGTAGTACCGGTTTCTTTATAACCCTTATCTTTGATAGCCGAATATCTAAGCCCAACTAGAGGTGTTAAGCTAATGTTTTCACGCACCATATAGGTATAACCAGCCATTAACTAACCTGTATAGCTTTCTGATTTATACTTACCGCTTGCGGTTTGATAGCCGACAGTCTCTAGTGCCGTCGCAATAACACATCTTGATTTGCTTCTTATCTTGTTATCAGAGTAAGATGCTATAGCTTTAACGCAAAGATTTGCATAAGGTACGTTATATAAACCGTATAAAGAGTAAATATTACTCTCTACCTCATTCTTATCACCTGTCTTATTATTTTTCAGTTTGATATCAGTATCGGCTCCAGCTCTTGTATATGCAAGTCCGAGTGCTAAATCATCCTTAACTAAGCCATCAAAACCTATAGTACCACCGATTGTATCAGACTTATAACCGCTTATATTGTTATGCATCTTCTGCATTGCATTACCGACAAATGAGCTCCAAACTTAGCATCTCTGCCCTCATCACAAGCAGCTACAGCAACCGGCTCTATTGCATCCATTCTAGCATTTAGATTAATTAAGCTACTTGAGATATTACTGAGTATAACTTGATTATTAATAGCAGCTATAGTATCGCTAAGCTTTACAACGTCTTGCATGAGCTGAGTTACAGTATCTGCTTCTTGGATTGGACTCAGTTTACCCCAATTATCGAAAGCTCAACATGCATCTGAACCTCTTTGTGCTTGCTCCATTAACTCAAGCGATTTCTTTACATTTGCAGCATTTGTGATATTTGCAAGCGGCCCACCAGGTTTAAAATATGCTTCTATCACTTCTTCCGCCATATCCTCTGCAAATAACGTCAAAGTCGATTCATCAAAAGTAAAGTTGACAAAGCGGTTGTAATTATTAACGGTTACTTTAACATTACCTGCGGGAGTAGGCTTTCATCCGCCTGCTGTTTCTGAAGATATTACCGTATATTTTGTATCCGGGCTTATATTATTAATGTCAAAATTAGTAGCAGTAACAACAAGTTCTAAAGTTGAAACTCCTGATAAATCAAGAGTACTACCTGATTTAATTAAGATATTACCGTCTAACTTATCTGCACCATCAAAAGTAGTATTTAAGGTTAGTGTATCGGTAAAGCTACCGGTACCGGTATATGTTATTTGGCTTGCACCTAAAGTAAGTGTAGTACCGCTACCTGTTATATTACTATTAAAAGCTAGGCTATTACCGAAATTAATAGTAGCATTGTTAACTGCAAAGCTGGTAGCCGTTACATTTTTAGCAAAATTAGTGATAGAAGCTTTAGCTAAAGTAACTGCACCAGTGTTAGTAAATGTATCGGCAAAACTTGTAGTACCGCAGAGCGTCGCCGTACCTTTTGCATTAACACTGCTTGCAAAGTTTATTATGCCTGCCGTTGTGATATCACCCACCGAATTAGCCACAGTCCCTACAACACCACTAACACTGCCGCCATTCGTGAAGTTTAACTTCAGAGCCTGACCACCGGTTTTATTTATGCTGCCTGTTAAGTTAAAGTTTGCAGGTAATGTGAAGAGTGCAGTACCGTTACCTTGGATTTCAGTGATGCTAGCATTACCGCCTTGGGTTATGCTTACAGCCCCGGCACCTACTTTTAACATAGCAATATTATTAATAGTACTTGCAACAGTTGCGATGATTGTACCATTAACTCTGTTACTGCTTGTAATACTACCGGTTATATTTTTATTTGCACCAAGTATTATAACTGCTGCTTGATTATTGAAATCTACACTATCGTTAATATTACCGTTTTGAGTTAAAGCAGTAGCAGCACCGAATGATAAATTAGAGTTGATATCCTTATTATAGCCGGCACTGATAATTCTAAATTGTTAGCAAATATATCAGTATCTATTTAGAATGTGCTGTTTCCTCTAAATTCTAATGCTTTTAATTTATTTACTACAGTACCGTAAGTAGCATTTCCGACATTTGTAAGAATTACTTGCCCGCCCGCAGCTCCTGAATCTACAGCAAGTTTACCTTTATTTGGATCTCCAGGATCAAGTGTGGCATTTAATGTTATTGTACTATCACCGGCTGCACTATTTTGTAATACTAACTCTGCATCTTCATGGACAAAATTGATAGTCTGACCGTTTGCGAAAATTCCTACATTAGCGCCATTTGCATCAATCGTATAAGAACCAGCAGCGGCAGGAAGTCCAAGACTCGCATTTGCTGCACCTATATTTATTACATTAATTTGGTTAGTAATACCGCATACATCAACAAACTGCATAGTATTTATGATATTAAATGCGAGAACATTTGTAGTATCTATATTATTAAAGGCTACATTCCCTAAAACATTTAATGATGCTAGTTCATTTCCTGCCGTACATATTGCTTTAGCTGCACAATCATCTTGTAAGGTTATAAGGTTTTCTGTACCAAGAAGAAGTAACATACCACCACCGGTTGTAAACGCCGGTAAATCATTTTTAATACAACTCTATCATCTGTAGCACTATTGTTAACTAAAAAAAGCTTTGAGTTTGCACCTTTAAAATCAATAACTTGAGCGTTTAATATCTCAATATCAGCGTTCTTAACATTTATTGCAAAAGTCTTATTATCTTGAATGTTAATTTGTGCAACCGTCCCGATACTAGCATTATCTGCAGTAACCAAACCGAGAGTATTAATATTAATTGTAGCATTATTACTGTTTGCTATAGTTCTGCTTAATGTATAACTCTTACCGACAGGACCGTTCAATTCTAAAGTACCCCCCTGAGCATTCACACCGAAATTGATATTTGTAGCTATCAAATTACCGCCGACTTGTATCGTACCGACTGCTCCACCACCGGCAATATCATCAAAATTTACGATTTGTGCATAAATATCACTTGTAAAACAAGATCCGCAGCACCATTATCAACTTTAGCATTCAGAACTTTTAGAGATGCTGCATTTGTACCTACCGAGCCGGTAACCCATACTCCAGCGTTGTTGCACTTATTGCTCCTACTGTACTTACTCCGCCTGCATTACCGTTATTAAACGTTACGGCATACAAAGTTTTGGTCCAAGCGATTGCTCCGGTAAAACTTGTTCGAGTATTAACAGTTATTTCACTATGATCATGATCATCACTATCTATAGCTACTGCAATCTTTATTAATGCTAGAGTTGCAGATTGTATAGTTAAGCCTGCAGTGGCACCGCCTATGGTAATAGCTCCTCAACCTATATAATCAGCAGCAGCATCAAAACCATGATTTGCAGCAACTGCTTCAGTACCGGTTAAAATTAAGCTTTTGCCGTCAGTGATAGTAACAGGCAACAAGTTATCACATGTAACAATAGAACTGACGCTAGTATTTTGAGTAATATTTAGAGCTACTTGAATAGTACCTGCAACATTTATAGCAGTAATAATACGATCTGCTTCATCTGCAGTGATAGTATGATCACCACCGTAAGTAAATGCATCATCGTCTTGAGGACCGTCAGAAGGATGACCATTAGCGGCTCCTCCAGCCGTTATATCATTCAAATTATTGGCAACAGCAAAATCACTAAATACTGCATCATTAACAGAAATAAAACCAGAAGCGACACCACATGCCACGCTACCACTCAGCATTATCGCTGCGGTTGAGGTAGTGAATAAAGCTGTTTTAAGACTTTTTTGAATTGCTTTTTGAAATAATTTTGGAGAAATATTCACCATAATGTAAACTTTAATAAAAATTAAATAATTTAATAATTAAATATAAGTGTTTAAATATGTCTATTATAATTAATAATTATATACAATATTTTACAAATTTATATGCGGCATTTGCATTCTGCAGGGGCGGTAGCTTTGTTGCATAGATCGGTAAAACCTACTCAATGTCATTCCCGCGTAAGCAGAACCTTGTTGCATGGTTCGAGAAATCTACTGAGTAGTAGACCGTGCTCAAACCACGGGGTGACAGCTAAAAGTACTGGATCCACACTTTCACTGGGATAACATTAAGAATACGAGAATAACATTTACCTCTCAGGCAGTAATATCTCCCTCTTACCTGTATGATTCGGTGGTGAGACTATTCCATCTTTCTCCATCTTCTCAACTAAGTTGGCAGCTTTGTTATAGCCGATTCTAAGCGACCTTTGGATATAGCTAATGGAAGATTTACGTTCGTCACGCACTATCTGAACAGCTTTTTTGTAAAGCACTGCATCAGACGTGCCATCAACGATATCAATTCTACTATCGTCTTCTTCAGGCTGCTCGGTAACGGCAGAGATATATTCAGGCGCACCGGTCTCTTTCAAATATCCTGTAATTTTCTCGATTTCAACTTCATTAACAAACGGTCCATGTACCCTACTTATCTTTGCAGTATTCCCCATAAATAGCATATCACCCATACCTAGTAACTGCTCGGAGCCTTGCTCGCCTAAAATCGTTCGGCTATCGATTTTAGATGTAACTTTAAAGCTAATACGACTTGGGAAATTGGCTTTAATGACACCGGTAATAACGTCTACAGAAGGTCTTTGCGTTGCCATGATAATATGGATACCTGCCGCTCTTGCCATTTGAGCAAGCCTTTGAATCAGCATTTCAATATCCTTACCGGCAACTAGCATTAAATCAGCCATCTCATCAACAATAACCACAATGTAAGGTAGTTTCTCCATATTCATCGTAACGGTTTCGTAAATAGGCTTACCTGTTTCAGGATCAAAACCCGTTTGAATCGAACGCTCAATTACTCTATTCTCTTTCACCGCTTCTAAGATTTTTGCATTGTAACCTGCAATATTCTTAACACCGATATTGCTCATAATTCTATAGCGGTTTTCCATTTCCTTAACCGCCCATTTAAGAGCAACTACAGCCTTAGAAGGTTCAGTTACTACAGGAGTGAGTAAATGGGGTATTCCGTCATAAGCGGATAATTCAAGCATTTTCGGGTCAATCATGATAAAGCGGCATTCTTCAGGAGTATAGCGGTATAAGAGCGAAACTATCATCGCGTTAATCCCAACTGATTTACCAGAACCGGTTGTTCCTGCAACAAGCAAGTGAGGCATCTTCGCAAGATCGGCAATCAGTGGCTTACCGACTAAATCTTTACCTAAGACTAACGGTAATAAAGTTGATTTGTCTTGGTATTCAGGCGTCTCTATCAACTCTTTCACACAAAAGAATTCACGCTGCTTATTAGGGAGCTCAATACCAAGTACGTTTTTGCCGGGTATTACCGCTATCCTTGTTGATAAAGCAGATAGTGAGCGTGCTATATCGTCAGATAATCCTACTACTCTTGATGTTTTAGTACCAGCTGCCGGCTCAAACTCATATTGAGTTACCACCGGTCCTTGATTGATATTAATTATATGCCCTTTAACTCCAAAATCATTCAGCACGGTTAGTAGCTCCTCGGCTTTTTGCTTAAGCTCTGAGGAAGAAACCCCTTTTACATGATGGTTTTCAGGATCACGTAATAACGAAATAGGCGGCAATTCTGCTATTTCGCTTTGAGATATTTTAGGGGCTGCATTGGATTTATTAAAGAATTTTATAGGATTTGCAGGTATGGGTCTAGCTACTTCAGTGAATTTTACTTTTCCACTTACATGCTTTTGGTAAGAAGAAGTTATATTTATCTTATCATTGTTTTTAGTAGGGAATAATCTTATCAACGACAAGCTTGAAAATACATTATGTAAAAAATATTGTATCCAATAGGTTAAAAATGTACTTAGCTTAATAATAAAAGTAATGAAAAAAGTAAATTTAATTTCAAGTAAAACAACTAATATAATAAAGGTAAAAAATATTAATAATAAGTATAGCTGATTTGTAAATCGCTCAAAAAAATTAAAAGCTATTATTCCGATAGCTCCGCCTGCCTTTGCCGGTATGAATTCTAGATTAATCTGAGATAATAATGTGCTACTGCTAATGAGAGCAAGAAACATTACAAACATACGGACAAATGAGCCGCGATATCTTCCATACCAAGAATTTCTTCCCCAAACAAAGCAAGCAAGCGGTATAATAAAAGCAGCCAACCCAAAAAATTGATATAAAAAATCCGATAAATAAGAGCCGGCAATTCCGATTAAATTACTAGGATATTCTGTTGTAACTGAGTTAAAAGATGGATCGTCTATATTATATGACATAAGAACAGTCACAATACCAAACCCTATTATCCCTAAGATAACAGCTTGTACCTTATTGTTTGAAAGAATTTTATTTATGTAATATAGCATTAAGTGATTTTTGAAAAATTTTGATATAAAATATATTTTTAAAGTAAATTAGACAAGCTAATTTAATATGATTCTATAATGTCAACTTTTGAAATTTACACCTTAGAAAAAAATGTTATACTATAAACGATTTTAAAAACTTGCAATATAACATGACCATAAAAATCCACACGGAACAAGATTTCATAAAGATGCGGCGAGCTGGAAAATTAGCTGCAGAGACGCTTGATTTTATTACTGGTTACGTAAAACCGAACGTCACTACTAATAGTTTAAATAACCTTTGTCATAATTTTATTACTTCTCATAATGCGATTCCTGCACCGTTAAATTATAAAGGCTTTCCGAAATCGATTTGTACTTCTATAAATCATGTGGTTTGTCACGGCATTCCAAACGATAAACCATTAAAAAACGGTGATATAGTAAATATTGATGTTACAGTAATTTTAGACGGTTGGTACGGTGATACTAGCCGTATGTATTATGTCGGTGACGTAGCAATTAAGCCAAAGCGTCTTATTCAAATAACTTATGATGCAATGATGAAAGGGATTGAAGTAGTTAGACCTGGTGCTAAAATCGGTGATATCGGACATGCGATTCAAAGCTATGCCGAGAAACATAATTATTCTGTGGTTAGAGATTATACGGGTCACGGTATCGGAAGAGTTTTTCATGACGAGCCGTCAATATTAAATTACGGCCGCAGCGGCACAGGTCTAACGTTAGAAGAAGGGATGTTTTTCACCATTGAACCTATGATAAATGCTGGTCATTATGACACTATATTAAGTAAACTAGATGGATGGACGGTTACTACGCGTGATAAATCATTATCGGCTCAATTTGAACATACTATAGGTGTGACTAAAAATGGCTTTGAAATATTTACGTTATCACCTAAAAAACTTGATTATCCTCCGTACGAAATTGTAATATAAAAAGGTACAAGTTGATTGTATGGTTTAGTCGTTTCGTCATTGCGAAAAAAATTACGAAGTAATGTGACGAAGCAATCCAGTAAAAAATTCTGATTTACAGAATTTTTTTAATTATTTTCTAGATTGCAATGTCGCTTCTCTCCTCGCAATGACGGTGCGGGTATCCATGCAACAAATCCCTGCCTCCACGGGGATAACATCAGCAACATTTTTGTTATTTATAATTTGAATAAACATAAAGAATGTTAGAAAATAATTTGATAGAATTCGTTAATAAACATATTTCCAAACCAGCTTATAGAAAGAAATTTAAAGGAGATACAGCACGCAGCACAGCAGCGTATACTATAGTACTTGAGGATGCAAGTACCGGTTCCACGTCTACATTACATCTAGAATCACAGTTTGTAAAGATGTCTAATGATGAAATAGATACGCCGCATTATATAGGTCACCGTAAAAGAGTAAAAGAACGCTTCGTGGCCGCTGGAGCAGAACATTTTTCCGATTACGCATTACTTGTAGTAATGTTATTTACGACTATCCATCGGAAAGACGTAAAACCTCTTGCTAAAAAATTACTTGATCATTTTGATATTACGAATTTAATTAACCTTGATAAGGAAAGGCTACTTAGTATTAAAGGCACCAATGAAAATTTATATATTAATTTTGCTCTAATACGTGAGCTGATAAATAGAGTATTGAAACAAAAAATAATAAATAAAAATATTATTGCTGCTTGAAGTTCTTTGATTGATTATTTAAAGGTTAATATAGGTAACATGCGACTCGCGCAATTTCATATATTATTTTTGAATAAGAAAAATATTTTAATTACCGATGAGGTTTTAAGTCAAAGCACTATAGACCAAGCTGCGGTATATCCACGTGCGATAATTAAACGAGCTTTATTTACAAGAAGCAAGCAGCCTTATACTTGTGCATAATCATCAAAGCGGTAGCCCTAAACCTTCAAAAGCCAACATTCATATGACAAATAAGCTAGTAGAGAAATGCCAAACCGTAAAAATATTATGGTACATGATCACGTCATTATAAGTAATAACAAATATTATAGTTTTAAATCTAATATGTTACTATGAATATAAATAGCTATAGCACATTATTTATTTTTTCTTTTATAGCCACCGCTATATTAACATATATATTAACTAAATATCTTACTGCAATCGGTTTAGTTGATGTACCTAGTAGTCGTCGCTCTCATGATAAGATAACACCGCGCGGCGGCGGTCTCGCTATTGTCATTGTCGTAATGATTGCTTTGAGCGGGTTTGAATATATAATGAGCAATAACCTTGCTAATTCAATAAAAATATTACCGTTATTATTGATCATTGCATCGATTTCCTTTTTAGATGACTTAAAAGCTGTACCTATTCTAATTCGTTTAATAGTCCACTTAATTTGTGCAGCTTTTGCTATTTTTCTTTTTTCGCAGCTAAACTCTGTACATATACTAATATATTCTATTTTAGTTATAGCTTTAAGCGGTTTTATTAATATATATAATTTTATGGATGGTATAGACGGTATGAGTTGTGTCGAATCTATCCATCTATCTAGCACTATGCTTATATTATGTTTTTTACAATTTTCGATTATTGATAACCCATATTTTATAGCTAGTGTAAATGTTATTATTCTTGGTTGTTCTTGTGGTTTTTTAATATTTAATTGGCATCCGGCAAAAATATTTTTAGGCGACGTAGGAAGTATTAGCCTTGGATTCTTAACTGGTCTTTGTTTGGTCCTGCTTGCTCTTACAAATACTAATTTATTTATAGCTTGTGTTATTGCTAGTTTATATTACATTACCGATGCCGTACTAACCATATTAATTCGACTACTCAATAAAGAAAAAATTTGGCAGCCTCATCTAAAGCATTTTTTTCAAAAAGCAGTAAAAAAAGGTAAGTCTCATAAACAAGTAGTATCGATTATAGCAGTTTGTAATATATTTTTAATGATCATATCAGTTACATCTTTACATTTTCCTGTAATATCTATAATACTTGCTGTAGCCGTCATAACTTTAACAGTGCAAAGTTTATTAAAATGAAGCTAATTAAAGAAGATATTGATAAAATAGTTAGACGTATATTCGCCAAACAACATCCATTGCTTCCTGCAATCATGATTAACTGGAATAAAATAGTCGGGTTTAACTTCAGCAATAAAGCGTTACCTTTAAAAATCACCACCTATACTTATAAAAAACAAAAGATTAATACACTGTTTATACAAGCGGAAGATAATACCATTGCAGCAGAACTACCTTATTATCAAGATATTATTTTAGAACGTATTAAAATTTATTTAGGCTTTGCAGCAATACACAAAATGAATGTAACGTTTTACAAAGAAAAATCTAAGATAGGATGACGCTTTATACTATTCTTGCAAGCCATGGTGTTGTTTGAATGAGATCGATTTTTTTAGTTGTCATACCTGCGACTTAAGCGCGGTATCCAGATTAAAATGCTAAAATTACTAGCATTTTAAGTTATATTTTTGAACCACGTGGTATAGTACCAGACAGTTTTTGTTCTATGTCATTCCCGCGTAGGCATTGTTGCGTGGACCTGCTTTTCCTTCATTGAGAGAAAAATTACGTAGTAATTCGACGAAGCAATCTAGTAAAAAATTCTGATTTACAGAATTTTTTTATTATTTTTGCTGGATTGCAACGTCGCTTTGCTCCTCACAATGACGATTTGGTATCCATACAAGCAAAAAGAACAGCAATAAAAAAAGGAGCCTTTAATATTAAAGGCTCCTTTTTCGTGTTAATAACTTGTAAAAAGATTTGAGATCTAATTACATATCAAATCTTAATCCTGCCATTAAGTTATTACCTTTATAACGGGTTCCAGTAAATTTAACATTATTTCCGGCAATACTTTTAACATTAGCTTTTGATTTACCGTAATCTGTCCAGCTATAAACAAGTTCTGCCTTCACACCTTGTGCTACCTCAAATGAAGCGCCTAAAGATAATTGATAAGCAAAGTTAGTTTTGTTTTTAGTGGTTCCTGAAAAATTAGTACTACTAATAACATTATTATTAGCAACAACCTTAGTTGAAATATTTACTTTTTCCTTTACTAATGCAGCACCGACACCTGCTCCTGCAAACACTTTAAACATACTTACATCAATAAAGTCTGCATAACCGTTAAGTAATACACTTACAATAGTAGGTTTATGTTTTACTGATACTGTAGTAGCAGTGGTAGTACCACCAGGGCGGCCACTTGTAAGCACACATCCTGGAATTACAACACCATTAACAATAAGCTGTCCACCTGCTGAAACAACTGATGCTGCAGTTGCAGACTTTTTCATGTGGTTATTTGTTACCATTCCAATTGTAAAATCAGTTCTCAAATTATCCATGATATAATAACCTGCTCCAATATTACCGGTAAAACCTGTATTGGATTTTAACTTAACACTGCTATTTGAAAGTTTTGTTTTATCAAAAACCACGCCGCCAGCACTAAGTTTTAAATACCATTGATTTTCCATAGATGATGACATCGACGAACTAGTAGATGAACCTACAGAAGAACTCATATCACAATCAGCGAATGAAAGACCAGAAGTTAAAAGTGCTGTGCTTGCAGCTGCTATTACAAGTAATTTTTTCATATTGTTAAATTTTCCATTTAAATTTTATTAGTTGTTAGTAAAAACGATATTAGACAATAATTTTTATCTAAACTCGATAAAAAATAATTTTAAGTAACATTTCTAAGCCGCAGCTTAACATCACTCCATTGCTTGACCAGAGAGTCTAGTCTTTTTGTGTACTACTAGAGACCGTAGCCAAGCCACGATATGACATTGGTCTATTACCTAAAACTATTAATATATTCTTGTTAATTATATATCAAATCTTATACCAGCCGTTAAGTTGTGACTTTGATAACGCATGCCACCGGTTAGTACACTTGTTCCTTGGTAAATTACATTCTTACTTTTTGTTCTACCGTCATATATCCAGCTATAAGCTAGCTCTGCTTTAACACCGTCGGCAATTTGTGCAGAAGTACCTAAAGTTAGCCTGTAAGAGATATTAGTTCTGTTTTTAGTGTTAGATGAAAGACCTGTTATACCATTATATGTAATTTTCTCTTTAACTAATGCAGGACCAACACCGGCACCGGCAAAAACATCAAACAGATCAAAATTAGTTAAATCTACATAACCGTTAATAAGTAAACGTGTAATAGTAGGTTTATGGCTCACTGAAACGTTAGTACCGGTAAAAGGTGCATGAGTTGCAGATCCGGATGCCTTCAACTTTCCACCTATTATAGTACCTAATGTTAAATCGGCTCTAAAATTTTCAAAAATATAATAACCTATACCTAAATCAACCGGAACAGTCGTATTAGATTTTAATTTAACACTGGTTGCCTTATCTTGTTCTTTATTAAACATTGCTGCACCGGCATCCACTCTTAAATACCACTCATTACCCATGTCATCGGCAAATGATATACTAGAAGATAAAATTGTTGCACTTGTAGTAGCTATTAAAAGTAACTTTTTCATGGTTAGCACCTCAAATTAACTAATTAAACATTATCTATTAATGGCATAATATATAACATATCATATTTTTTAGTTCTATATTTAATCTGTAATTAGATTCATATAATAAAGCTTTTATCAAGTCTTGTGACAAAATAAACACATGTATTTAATTCATATTATTTATATATTTATTAAACTTATTTTTCTCATCTTTAAATTTATCAGCATCAGGCAAGGCAGGCTTGTTCTTGGTAATATTTTTCCATCCTTTATTTTCTATAAAATCTTTTGCACGTTCTACCCATTCTATTAACTCCGGTGATTCAGGTTTGATAGCATCTATAGGACAATCAGGCACACATACACCGCAATCTATACATTCATCAGGATTGATAACGAGCATAAATTCACCTTCGTAGAAACAATCTACAGGACATACTTCAACACAATCGGTATATTTACATTTTACACATTCATCGGTTACAACATAAGTCATTTTGTTATCTGTTTTTGATTTTATCGATTAATATAGAAGTTCTTAAAAGTAATACTAATAGAAAATATAATATAAAACTGATAAACATGATAATTAAAGGCTTTAGCATTGAAGAGTGAATAGTTGGACTCCCTAGCCTTAAAACACTAGCAGGCTGATGTAGGCTATACCAAATATTTACCGAAAATTTTACTATCGGTATATTGATCAGTCCGATAAGAGCAATAATAGAAGCAGGATTTTGTGCTTTTCTTATATTATCCGCACTATTCACTATGATAATATAGCTTAGATATAACAAAAATAATATGAGCATAGAAGTAAGCCTTGCATCCCAAGCCCACCATGTACCCCATATAGGCTTTCCCCATAAAGCACCTGTTATTAAGCTAATCAAAGTAAAAATAGCCCCAACGTAACTAGATGCTACAGCTAACAAATAGCTGATAGTAGTTTTCCATACTAGATAACTAAAGCTGCATGCTGCCATGAACACATAAATACCAAGTGCCATCCAAGAAGCAGGTACGTGAACATACATAATGCGTATAAACTCACCTTGTTGATAATCTATCGGCGAAACTATGAGGGCTAAATAAAGACCTATAATCATCATTACAAGAGTAGATATAGCTAACACATGTATTATAACCTTTGATAATTTATTAAAATAATAAGGTGTTAATAGTTTTAGCATATTTTCTTACTTCTTTATGTCATTCTTGCAGAAGGCTTGCGTGTATGGATAGATTTTTCATTTGTCATCCCGCAACTTGATCGCGGGATCTAACTAAAAATACTAAGATTTATTAGTATTTTTAAGTTATTTTTATGGATACCATGGTCAAGTCACGGTATGACATCGAGCATACTTGATAATCCACGCAAGCAATGCTCTACCATGATTATCGTATCCTCCTAAAAAACTCTTTCATTAATAGCCCAGAATCTTCAGCAAGAATTCCGCTATATATTTCCGGTCTATGAAAACAAGCACTACTGTTAAAATATCGTAAATTACTTTCAACTGCCCCGTGCTTAGAATCAGAAGCACCGTAAAACAAACGTTTTAACCTGCTATGAGCTATAGCCGCTGCACACATGGCACAAGGTTCTAAAGTAACGTAAATATCATAATCATTTAAATTTTTAGAAGATATAAGATTACACACTTCATTAATAGCAATAATTTCAGCATGATAAAGAGCGTTGTTTTTTTCTTCGGTATTATTATGACTATTAATAACGATTTTTTGATTTAACCTCTCTACCATCACCGCTCCGACCGGAACTTCATTTTTATCAAAAGCGAGCCGTGCTTGTTTTAAAGCTTGCTCCATGAAAAAGTTATTGAAACTCATTTCTTTATCTAACAATATATTCACGATAATTTACGTGTTCTTCGACTCCAAAAGGATCTTGGTGGATAATTATTTCAGCTTCCGGAAATTCCTGCAATATTTCACAAACAATCTCATCGCTAATTTTATGAGCATTATACAGTGACATATTGCCATCCATTTCCAAATGGAACTGAATAAAAGCTTTTTGACCGGCATATCTAGTTTTCATTTCGTGCATACCTTTTACCACTAAATGGTTATTAACTATCGAGATAATTTTTTGTCTATCTTGTTCAGGTAATTCGTGATCAACTAAATTTTTCAATGCCTTTTTAAATAAAGAATAAGACGAGTGAAATATATACAACGAAATAATTACTCCAAATAATGGATCAACAAACCAAAAGTAATCACTTAAATTTATAGAGATAATTACTATAACATTAGTAAGAAAGTCTGTAAAATAATGGAGCTTATCGGCTTTTACTATCTCAGAGCCTGTTTTGTTAATTACATAGGTTTGGTAAAGTACTAAAATAACCGTCAAAAATATACATACATACATTACAGTAGTACCGTCGCTAATATTCTCCGGTTTTGCTTTTTCAAATAAAAATTTAACTGAAGCAAAGCATACAAAAAAAGCAGAAGCAAAGAAAAATATCGATTGAGAAAAAATTGTCAAATCCTGCATTTTTTCATGCCCAAAGCGATGATGATGATCGGGCGGTTGCATGGCAAATCTCAAAGCTATTAAGTTAATAAAGGAAGAAGTTACATCAAGCATTGAATCAATTAAAGAAGCAAGAATTGATTGCGAATCGGTAACAACCCAAGCGTATAATTTTATACTTAAAATAATTAATGCTGTAGTAACCGATAAATAAGATGCTGATTTTATTAACCGATTACGGCTATTAGTATCCATGACAAATCTTTGCAATTTAATTTTGTTAGTTTAACAAAGAAAGTATAAAATTCAATGAGTTTTATACTTTACAAAATTCTAAAAACCATATACTTATTAAATGATATATTAATTTAGAGAGAATTATATGAAACTATTATCTAAAATTATGATTATAGCTCTTGCAGCTTCTATGGTACAAGCCTGTAACGGTCCGGGCGGTATGAATAAACAAGGTACAGGAACACTTCTTGGCGGTGCCGGCGGTGCATTACTTGGTTCTCAATTCGGTAAGGGAAAAGGAAATCTTGTCGGAGTAGGTGTAGGTGCATTACTTGGAGCAGTGCTTGGTGGACAAATAGGTGCAGGTATGGATGAGCAGGATAGAAGACTTGCAGAGCTCACCTCTCAAAGAGCTTTAGAATCAGCTCCTAGCGGTAGTAACGTAGAGTGGCGTAATACGGATAACGGCAATTACGGTTACGTAACACCTAATAAAACTTATAGAAATAGCAATGGTCAGTATTGCCGTGAGTACACTCAAACAGTTGTAATAGGCGGAAAACAACAAAAAGCATACGGTAATGCATGCCGCCAACCTGACGGACAATGGCAAGTTGTGAACTAAAGTGTCATACCGAAAAGTACCATATTTCATTCCCACGCAAGCGGGAATCCAGAAAAACGTGAAATTATCTTGAGCTTTTAATTTAAGAATTTAGTGTGTTATACTTTTTATCCTGCTTTCGCAGGAATGACATATACAACACGGGAGAGCATTTGTGACTTTCATAATAACAAGTACGGCGTTTAAACATAATGACCGCATTCCTGATAAATTTACTTGTAAAGGACAAAATGTTTCACCGCATCTAGAATGGAATAACGCTCCTTCAAATACTAAATCTTTTGCGCTTATCATGGATGACCCGGATGCACCGGTAGACATAGCACCACCGCACGGTATATGGAATCATTGGACAATATATTACTGAGCTTTCAGAAAGACAAATAGATTAGTAGTATTAAAATTTAAAAATAGCTGGAAAGAAAAAAAATACGCCGATCCTTGTCCACCTGCAGGCAAACCTAATCGTTATTTTTTTTTAAACTATATGCTCCAAATGATTCTATTGAACTTGACGAGAATGCTAGCAAGCAAAATTTAGTATTAGCGCTGCAAAAGCATTTATTAGCTAAAACTGCAATAATCGGTATTTATTCTACGTAATGTCATTCCTGCGGAATGCTGCATTAAACCGTCATTGTGATGAGCGAAGCGACGTGGTAATCCAGAAAAATAATAAAAAATTCTGTAAATCAGAATTTTTCACTGGATTTCTTCGTCAAAACTTGAAGTGTCTTCTCGCAATGACGAAACAATCAATCCACGTACGAATAACATAAAACTTTAAACACAAAATATTATCTTGGAAAAACCTATAATCGAATTTCGTAATGTATCTAAAAAATTCGGTAATAAATTGCCGATAAATAACGTTAGCTTTACCGTCAAAAAAAATAATATTACTACTTTAATTGGACCTAACGGTGCAGGTAAAACCACCATAGTACGATTAATGCTTGGCCTTGAAAAACCGACAAGCGGTGAGGTTATAATTGATTCCAAATTAAAAATCGGATATGTACCACAGAAATTCGGATTAACCCCTGATCTACCTATTACAGTAGAAAAATTTTTAGATTTGTTAGCACCTAGTAATTTTAATAGCAATATTAAAGAGATTAACTCATTTATTGATTTGGAACATATAAAAGAGCAAGATATTTCTCAACTCTCAGGAGGACAGTTTCAAAAGGTAGTGCTTGCATGTTCAATAGTTAATAATCCTGACTTAATTATTTTAGATGAACCGCTGCAATCTTTAGACGTAATAAGCCAGCAGGAATTTTATCAGCTTATTAATCTGATTCGTAAAAAGCTAAATATAACGGTTTTTATGATTTCTCATGATTTATTTACCGTAATAAAAAACTCCGATCAAGTGATATGCTTAAATGGTCACATATGTTGCAGCGGAATACCAAACGAAATAACTCCTAACTCTGAATTCTCAAACGCACTTTCTTCTCTAGGCTTCTATACTCACCAACACGACCATAAGCATTAGACTTATTCCAAATATTGCTTTAAATATCTGCCTGTATGGCTTTCCGTGCAAGCAGCAATATCTGCAGGAGTACCGCATACCACTATCTTACCGCCTTTGTCGCCACCTTCAGGACCAACATCAATAATATAGTCTGCTGTTTTTATCACATCTAGATTATGCTCAATAACTAAAACGGTATTACCCATATCAACAAGCTTATGTAAAACTTTCAGCAATTTATTAATATCGTCGATATGCAGTCCCGTAGTCGGTTCATCAAGTATATAAAGTGTTTTACCGGTTGAACGTCTTGATAATTCTTTAGCAAGCTTAACGCGTTGTGCTTCACCACCTGAAAGAGTAGTAGCAGATTGACCGATTTTAATATAGCCTAGTCCCACTTCATTTAAGGTAATTAATTTTTCATAGATTAACGGGATTTTCTCAAAAAATTGCATCGCATCTTCTACTGTCATCATCAAAATATCAGCAATAGATTTACCTTTATATTTTATTTCAAGAGTTTCTCTATTATATCTATGACCATTACAAATATCACATTTTACATATACGTCAGGTAGGAAATGCATTTCTATTTTAATCAGCCCGTCACCTTGGCATGCTTCACATCTCCCGCCTTTAACGTTAAACGAAAATCTGCCTACTTTATACCCTCTAGCTTTTGATTCAGGTAATGCCACAAACCAATCCCTAATATGAGTAAATGCTCCTGTATAAGTCGCAGGGTTTGAACGAGGAGTTCTACCTATCGGAGATTGATTAATATCGATAATTTTATCAATATATTCAAGTCCTTTTAATTCTCTATATTTGCCTGGAAAGACTTTGCTAGTCGGCTCTAAATGCTTTAAAGCTGCCTGATATAGAGTATGAATCATTAAGCTTGATTTACCGCTTCCTGATACTCCTGTTATAGCAGTAAACGTACCAAGCGGAATTTTGATATCAACATTATCTAAATTGTTGGAAACTGCCCCTAGTAATTCAATTGTCCTATTATCATGCCCTACTCTTGTTTCAGACGGTACTTTAATTGTTTTACGACCGCTTAGATATCTACCTGTAATACTTTCTTCAAAATTCTTTATTTCTTCAGCATTTCCTTCCGCGATAACACGACCGCCGTGAATACCGGCTCCCGGGCCTATATCAATAATATGATCTGCTTCATACATTGTTTCTTCGTCATGCTCGACTACCAAAACGGTATTACCTAAATCTCTAAGCCTTTTGAGCGTCTGAATTAATCTTGTATTATCTCGTTGATGCAGACCGATAGACGGCTCATCAAGTACATATAAAACACCGCTAAGCCTTGAACCTATTTGAGATGCAAGACGAATACGCTGACTTTCCCCTCCCGATAAAGTAGCTGCTTCTCTTGATAACGTTAGATACTCAAGCCCGACATCCATAAGAAATTTTAATCTCTCAGTAATTTCTTTGAGAATACGCTCAGCAATAAATAATTGCTTTTTATTTAATTTTTCTTCTAAGTTACTAAACCATTCTTGCAAGGCTGCAATACTCATACCTACTACTTCGCCTATATGAAGATTCGCTATTTTAACGCATAATGCTTCGTCTTTTAATCTAAATCCTGAGCAGGCGGTACATTTATGTGCTGACTTAAATTTAGCTAGTTCTTCTTTAATTAAAACCGATTCTATAGTACGGTCCTTTTCTTGCAAACTTGGTATTATACCGGCAAAAGGTTGTTTTATTATTTGCGTTTTAGAACCGTCATGAAATTCAAACTTTATTGCCTCTTCTCCTGAACCTTCAAATAAAATATCCTTAACATTTTGTGATAAACTTACAAAAGGTACGTCAATAGAAAATTTATAATGATCGGCAAGAGCCTTTAATGTCTCTAGGATAAATTTAGAAGATGTACTACCCCAAGGCACTATTGCACCGTCTTTAATAGAAATTCTTTGATCCGGAACAATTAATTCTCTATCAAAGAAAAACTCTTTACCTATCCCTTCACATTTAGGACACGCTCCAAAAGGGCTATTAAAAGAAAAGATTCGAGGCTCTATTTCCGTAAGCTGAAAACCCGATACCGGACAAGAATATTTCTCAGAAAAAGTAATACGCTGATTTTTTTCAAACTCGTTCTTAACTGCAGACGGCAATTCCACAATTTCCAAATAAGTAATACCTTCAGCAAGATTTAATGAACTCTCTAAGCTATCTGCAAGCCTATTACCTAAACTTTCGTCTAGAACTATTCTATCAACGATTACTTCTATATTATGTTTCTTATTTTTATCAAGTTTCGGCAAATCATCAATTTCGCAAACTTCCCCGTTAACTATTAATTTCTGAAAGCCTTGCTTTTTCAGATTTATAATTTCACGCTTAAATTCCCCTTTATGTCCTCTAACAATAGGAGCGAGTAAATATACTTTCGTACCTTTAGGTAGTTCGTTAATTATATCTACCATCTCAGAAACAGTTTGGCTATGTATCGGAAGACCGGTTGCAGGAGAGTAAGGAATACCTACCCTTGCATATAATAACCTAAGATAATCGTAAATTTCCGTTATAGTTCCAACCGTAGAACGCGGATTTTTAGAAGTAGTTTTCTGGTCAATTGCAATTGCCGGTGATAATCCGGAAATAGATTCTACATTAGGTTTATTTTGTAAATGTAAGAATTGCCTTGCATACGAAGATAAACTTTCAACATATCGCCTTTGACCTTCTGCATAAATAGTATCAAAAGCTAAAGAAGACTTGCCTGAACCACTAAGACCGGTGATAACAACAAATTTATTCCTTGGAATATCAACATTTATATTTTTTAGATTATGCTCTTTAGCCCCGCGTACCTTAATATATTCTTGGTTCATAATCACTTCACTACAAAATTTTTGAGATATTTTTTAAAAAACCTGTAGTATTATAGGCTCTTTTATTTTATTATTGCAATGATAATATTTTAAAATAGGTAGCAATCTATGGCAGGTAGTTTAAATAAAGTAATATTAATAGGTAATGTAGGGCGTGATCCGGAAATTAGAACTACGGGCGAAGGGAAAAAAATCATTAATCTTTCCTTAGCAACAACCGAAACTTGGAAAGATCGTATTACCAGCGAACGAAAAGAACGAACTGAATGGCATAGAGTAGTGATATTTAGTGAAGGATTAGTATCTGTTGTAGAACGCTATGTAGCAAAAGGTAGTAAATTATATATTGAAGGTTCATTACAAACCCGTAAGTGGAATGATAATTCAGGTCAAGAAAAATATACCACGGAAGTTGTGTTACAAAACTTTAATTCACAATTAATATTATTAGATAGTAAAAACTCTAATAATCATAATCAAGATTCAGGGCATAGCGAATATAAGCATACTGAAACTAAAAATCATTCCTTTGATCATAGCGACTTAGACGATGAAATACCGTTTTAATTATTTGCTACCGTCATTGCAAGAAAAATTACGTGGTAATTCGACGAAGCAATCCAGTAAAAAATTCTGTAAATCAGAATTTTTGTATTATTTTTTCTAGATTGCCACGCTCCATACGGTCGCTCGCAATGACGATTTGGTATCCACGCAGGAATATTGTTAAAGACATATCAGTAACTTCTACCAAATATTACCTCTAAATATTATGAAAAAACTTCTTTATATAATATTCCTTGCATCAATATTTCTCTCAGGGTGTTCTACCATTCATGATGTAGCTAGTAGGGTAAAGCATTCGCAAGATATAGCAACTCAAAATAACTTTCAGATGAGGCTAGTAAGCGGAGGTGATTTTACTCTTACTACTTATCAGCGTATTACCGCTAGTGACCTACCTTTTGTATTCTATATTGAGGGAGATGGGCATCTTTCGGATGGCTACGTTAACTCTGAAAACCCTACTCCTGTTAATCCGATGCTCTTGAAGCTTGCTACAATCGACAAAAGACCGAATGTTGTTTATATAGCACGACCTTGTCAATATACTCCTTTAGAGATGAATCCAAAATGCATTAGCGATTATTGGTTAGATAAAAGAATGGGACAGGAAGTCGTAGATTCAATTAACAATGTAATAAATATTATCAATAACGGACAAAAATTTAGCTTAGTCGGCTTCTCCGGTGGCGGCGGGCTTACAATATTAATTGCCGCTCAAAATAATAATGTTAAAGATATTATAACGATTGCAGGTAATTTAGATACTAAAAAGTTTGATAAATATCATAATTATCGCGGTTACTTAGTTAAATCGTTAAACCCGATAAATTATGCAAAACAGGTTAATAATGTTCCTCAATTACATCTATCCGGCATGGATGACAAAAGAGTCCCACCTTTCATAGCAGAGCTTTACGTACAAACAAGTAACTCATCATGTGTAAAAAAACAAACTTTGCCTAATATTTCTCATGCAAAAGGTTGGGATAAAGTTTGGGCTAATATATTAGATATTCCTCTGATTTGTAATTAAGCATTAGGAAATATTATTAATCTATTTAAACATATAAGACAAAATCCGTTATTCATTTTTATACACAACAGTATCATTCTTTTTACAATTTAATTTTTTATACAAGAATTATGCTAGGCTATAAAAAAAGAATAAAGCAGTTTGATAAAAGAACAGAAACAAGCTGTAGGGTTGTGATCTGTAGGAACCTTATTGGAATATTTTGATCTTATGCTTTATGTCCATATGTCGGTCCTTCTTAATGAGCGTTTTTCCAAAAGCCGATGCTTATGCTATTTCGCTTTACTCTATAGCAGTTTTATGTTCTACTTTTATCTTGAGAGATCTCGTTTTCGGATATTTAGGCGATACATATGGACGCAAAACTACAGTAGTAATAACAATTCTGATGATGGATACTTCATGCATAGTCATGGCATTACTTCCTACTTACAATGCAATTGGTATAACAGCTTCTATTATAATAATATTATGTAGAATTGTTCAAGGTATGTATGCAATTGGAGAGGTAATAGGAACAGAAATTTATTTAACTGAGTTTACTAAACCTCCAATACAATATCCTATTGTAGCCTTAGCTACGGTTTTCGCTACTGTAGGAACTTTCGCAGCTTTAGGGGTTGCTACTATTGTTACTTCTTATTGCTTTAATTGGCGTTATGCATTTGGTATCGGTGCAATTATTGCCGTTGTAAGAACATTAGTAAGAACCGCATTACGAGAAACTCCTGAATTTGCTAAAATGCAAAGCTTAAATTACTTAAAACTGTTTTTATTTTGCATATATTTATTGCGGTGATATTCTTATAACCAAATTTAACTGTACTCCTGAACAAATTATAAAACAAAATTTCAAATTATCTATGATAGAACTTATAAGCATAATAATAGTATGCAGCATTAAGTTATAAGATATATCTTTTAAAAATTCTAAAAGCATTATTAGGTATTTTTCAATATTACTATGTCTATATTTATTAAATAAAGCTTCTAATCCAAATTAAATATTCATTATTCAATCACTTATCATGGCTTTTGCCCTTAATATTATACCGGCTGTACAAAATTGTTTGAGACATTTTCCAATCTTTAAACGCTTTACTTTCGTAACATTTACATATGCTTTATCAGTTGCTTGTATTTATGTTATTAGCTCTTTTGGTTTTCCTCATTTAATAAAAACCTTTGGAAACTGGTGAGTATTACCAATAAGTATTGGATTTGTATTTAGTATATTTCATTTTGAAAAACTGGAGAAAAAAAGTGGAAATTATCAAACAAAATCTTTTGCACCTTCTCCAGTTATGTCTGCTTAATTGATAAATATTTTGTGCCTTTTATTATTAACTGGCAGCAGGTACAAAAGCATTATCACCACCTAACAAGCAAATATCATCATTTATATTTTGGTTATCAATTATTTCGTTAAGCTGGTTTTCTATAGTCATAATTTTAAATTTTGTAAATTTATCAACTATCAGATCTTGTATACTAGCAGTTATTTTGTCTATATCGGTTGTATTATTAAGTTCTTTAGCTTGTGTATTATCTCTTCTATAGTATCTTTTATTAGAGCTTTATCTTTAGCATTTATTGCAATTAGTGTCTACTTTATCGTTTATTACATCAGCCAACTTTTGAAAATTCATTAAATTTTTATTTCTAGATATTTCTCAATTATCACTTTGCTTTTATTATCTATATTATCTTGCTCTAAATCTATATACGTAATAGTAGTATTTTCTCTTAAAACTTCAATAATCACTTTTGCTCATTCAGGTGTTATTTTATTACCTAAAATATCAAGATGCTTTAAAGTTCTATTATTTGTTAAGAATTCAGTTATTAACTTTACTCCCTCATTATCTATATTGTGATTGTGTAAATCTAGATGTACAATATTATTGTTGAACTTTGAAGCTGGTATAATTGCTTTAATTCCTATAATCCCTATATCATTTCCACCAAAGTAAATATGAGTAAGAGTAGTAATTTATAAAATTTCAGCTAGAATATATGATCACCTAAATTACTGAAACTAACGTCAAACTTCTCTAAGTTTTTACTCGCTTTTAGGGCTTCAGTAATAATTTTTATTCCCATACTACTTATTTCGCTACCTGAAAAATTAATAGTAGTAGTTGTATTAATGCTTTTTTTATCAGCTATTAGCTCTGTTAATTCATCTCTTATTGTTTAATAACAAATATTAATAGAAGTAGAATTATAGAAAAGTTATTTATAGTTTTAATGAGTTCCTTATTTATGAAAGTGATAATTATTTTTGCGTGTAGCTAGTCTTCGTTCTTATATATATTTGTTTTATTGAGTTGATTATTTGGTTCGTGTACTCTTAAAATAAATAAGTCATATAAAATTATTTTTATAACTAAACTTAATACTGTTGCACATTTATTATTAATATGCTGAATAGCTTGATTGGTCATTCTAGGTATTAGTAACTCACTTACCTTATTAAACAGTTCCATATAGCTAAGGTTAATGCTTTGTCTCCTTTACTAGTAGCTTTACTTATTCAACAATATCCATTTTGGCAATTAAATGCTGTGCTTCTGTTTTATTTCCTGCCTTTATTATCTCTATTAGTTTTTGATATGAAAGTTGTAATTGCCATTTAAACATAACTATACCCTTATTAAATTCTATAAATCTTAATTTTTTTGTTAAAAATGCGCTTATAGACAGAATTATAACAAAGAGTTTAAAAAAATAGAAATTTAACTAGAAGTATGAATAAATAAATTGGAATTGATTTAAGAGATATATGAATATAGAGGATTAGAGGAAATAATAGAAAATTTTAATAAATGGTAATAATTACATAATATATATTAGTTAATTATTTTAAATAATTAGTTTCTAGATTTAAGTAACAACAATCTCATTAGCAATTGAGGCTGTGCCTGCTTCACTTAAGTACAATGACTGCTCTAAGTTACGGTGTTTCACTAAGCCTTACAGCTTAACACCGCCTTTAGCATACACCATCTTGGTATTTAATTAGCGGCGTTCAAGTATTCGCCTCGGTTGAACTTTTGTTGCAATGTTGATGCTTAGAACGAACTAGCTCCGCAGTTAAAAATGAATTAGATTAAAGCGGCTTGTTGTTTAGTAAAATGATTAATATTTCTTTTTATGGGATAGTAAATTTACTATTTAGAAGAAAGAGAAAAGCTGCTCAGTTTAGAGATTTGGTGAAAGACAATTAATAAAAATTAGTTTTATCGAACCTTTCATTAAACGGTAAAAAGTTCGATTTCATGCTGCATCTGCAGTTTGATATTCTTGTAGCAATACCCAAAAATGAAGAATGGCGCACCCTAAAGGATTCGAACCTCTGACACACAGATTAGAAATCTGTTGCTCTATCCAGCTGAGCTAAGGGTGCTAACATTTACGGTGAACTTTATATCAGTTTAAGCAAACTTTTTCAAGTATTCTTTTTTGATTAAAAATAATAAGCAAATATGATAAAAAATATTCATGGATAAATTCTATAATTATAACTCTTCTTTACATCAGGTATTACTTAATCTTAAAGTAAAGCCTAATTCTAAACAAAATCTAATTAGTAATTTTGTAATTATCAATAATATTCCATATCTAAAATTATCTATAAAAGCAACACCGGAAAAAGGTAAAGCTAATGAAGAAATCATAAATTATTTAGCAAAAGCATGGAAATTATCACGTAGTAATATCGAAATTATTAAAGGTCATACTCATAGCGTAAAAACGATATTGATAAAAAATATTAATGAAGACTATTTAAATTTTATTATTAATTCCTATATTAGATAGGGTGCAGTTGTTGCTAGGCTGCCGATGTCATTCACGCGTAGGCGGTCATTTTATTAATTATAAAATTCCATAATAAGATATTTTTAATGTTCTTTTTGGATTCCAGCGCACGCGGGAATGACATAGAAAGTCATATGACTAAAAAATAATTCATTAACTGGAATAATTATGACACAAGAAAAGAAAAAGTTTGATGCCGAGGTCGGCAAGATTTTAAATTTAATGATTCACTCTCTGTATAGCAATAAAGAGATTTTTATGAGGGAGTTAATTTCCAATGCTTCGGATGCTTGCGATAAATTACGTTATTTATCTCAAAGTCATAGCGAATTAGTAGCTAGTGATAGTAATTTTAAAATTACGGTTAAAGTCGATAAAGATAACTGGCAGATTATTATCCGTGATAACGGTATCGGCATGAATAAAGAGGATTTAATTGATAATTTAGGTACTATTGCAAGATCTGGTACGGCAAATTTTCTTAAAAGCCTCTCCGGTGATTCTAAAAAGGATAATATGCTAATCGGTCAATTTGGTGTTGGATTTTATTCAAGCTTTATGGTGGCCGATAAAGTGACTGTAACCTCAAGAAAAGCAGGCGAAGATACAGTCCATGTTTGGGAATCAGACGGGCTTGGCGAGTATATTGTTTCAGATTCAGATAAAGAATTCACAAGAGGCACGGAAATTATTTTACATATCAAAAAAGAAGAAGATATATTCCTTGATCATTTCAGGTTAAAACACATCGTTAAAAGCTATTCCGATCACGTAGCAGTACCAATATATTTCTTTGATGAAGCCGGTAATAATGAAATCCAGCTTAATTCAGCTTCTGCATTATGGACAAGACCGAAATCAGAAATTACGGAAGAACAATATAAAGAATTCTACAAAAGCCTATCTTATGCCGTTGATGACCCTTGGATAACTATGCATAATAAAAACGAAGGAGCTATAGAATTTACTAACCTGCTTTTCATTCCTTCAAGTAAAACATTTGACTTATTTCATCCTGATCGTAAAAGGCGAGTCAAATTATATATAAAAAGAGTGTTTATTTCTGATGAGAATATTGATTTAATTCCGTCATATTTAAGATTTTTACGAGGCGTGGTTGATTCAGAAGACTTACCGTTAAATATTAGCCGTGAGTCATTACAGCATAATAGTGTACTTGAGAAAATCAAAAATGCTATTACAAAAAGAGTGCTTGGTGAGCTTAGAAAAAAGAAAGAGGAATCATCTGAAGAATATAATAAGTTTTGGGCTAATTTCGGTGGGGCTTTAAAAGAGGGTTTATGTGAAGCTACTACCGACCATGAAAAATTATTAGAGGTATGCATATTCAGAAGTGCCTTACATAATAAAATGATTAGCCTTGACGAATATATAGCAGGATTTAAAGAGGAACAGAATACTATATATTATTTAAGCGGTGATAACCCAGATAAATTACTTTCAAGTCCACAAATTGAAGGATTATTAAGTAAAAATATCGATGTATTACTTTTTACCGATACAGTGGATGATTTTTGGGTAAATGTTAATAGCGAGTATAAAGGACATGCTATTAAGTCAGCGACAAGAAGCGATATCGATGTAGAGCAAACTACTTCACAATCTGAAGATAAAAATACACATAGTAAAAAATCCGATGATGAATATAAATTGCTAACAGATTATTTTAAAGAAACACTTGGGAAATTAGTAAAAGAAGTTAAGATCTCTAAAAAACTTACTTCAAGCCCTGCTTGTCTTGCCGTTAGCGACTCTGCTATGGATATTCGTATGGAGAGATTTTTGATTGAGCAGAAACAAATAACTGCTGCATCCGCTAAAAATTTAGAGCTCAATCCTAAAAATAAAATCATAGAAAAAATCTTTAACGACTTAAAAGCAAATAATAAAAATAATGAAGAATTGGTTAATCTAATATTTGATCAAGCCTGTATTTTAGAGGGTGAACCGGTTGCCGATACAGGTGCATTTTCAAAGAGATTAAACGATATTGTACAAAAAGCTATATTATAACTTTAAACTTTTTTAATTTTAATGTAGAATAGTTGCACTCCGTTGTCATCCCGCGGCTTGATCGCTTGATCCAGTAGAAATACTAGTATTTTTTATTGTTTTTATGGATCCCATGGTCAAGCCACGGGATGACACAGTATATTTTACAATTCACATAAAAAACTTCAAACAAATAATAGTTCTAATGTCTTATTACGATACTATATTTAGCAAACATATAGACAAAATTAAGGGCGAAGGAAGGTATCGAGAATTTAAAGCCTTAAAAAGACAAGCCGATAATTTTCCTTTTGCAGAACATGCTAATAAACAAATAGTTATGTGGTGCATTAATGACTATTTAGGTATGAGTAAACATGCAAAAGTAATGCAAGCTTCTATAGAGACATTGCTAAAATACGGTGTTGGATCAGGCGGAACTCGCAATATCGGCGGCAATAATATTGCCATTCTTGAGCTTGAAAAAGAACTTGCAGATTTACACAAAAAGCAAGCAGCTTTAGTTTTTACATCTGGTTTTGTTGCAAATGATACAACGCTTGCAAGTCTTGCTAAAATCATGCCGGATATAGTATTTTTCTCCGATGAGCTAAATCATGCATCAATCATTGCAGGAATTACAAGTTCAAGAGCCGAGAAATATATATATAGACATTTAGATGTTAAACATCTAGAAGAGCTTTTGCAATCAATCGATATTAATAGGCCGAAAATTATTGTTTTTGAATCGGCTTACTCTATGGACGGTTTCTTCTCACCTATCAAAGATATAATCAACTTAGCCAAAAAATATAATGCTTTAACCTTTATCGACGAAGTCCATACGGTCGGTTTGTACGGTAAACAAGGCGGCGGTATGGCTGAGCTTCTTAATTGTAGCGATCAAATCGATATTATTCAAGGAACGCTTGCCAAAGCATACGGCACTATCGGCGGTTATATCACTAGCACCCATAATTTAGTCAATGCTATAAGATTAACCGCTCCAGGATTTATTTTCACTACTTCATTACCGCCGGTAATTTCTACCGCTGCAACGCATAGTATTAGACATCTTAAAGAATCAAATGAAGAACGAATAACACATCAAGAAGTAGTGATAAAACTTAAAAACTCTTTTGAAAATTTTAATATACCTTATTTGAAAAATGAAAGTCATATAGTGCCAATAATTATTGGTGATCCGATTAAAGCGGCGAGAGCCTCAAATATGCTCCTTAATGAGTACAGTATTTACGTTCAACATATCAATTTTCCAACCGTACCGAGAGGTACGGAACGCCTCCGAATCATACCAACCCCTGCCCATACCAATAAAATGATCAATGATTTGTCTATAGCCTTAGTGCATATATTTGCCGAACTTGATATAGAATTATCTTCTACAAAAGAACTAAACGAAGAAGTACGTTTGAATCTTATTGCATAAAGTCATTGTGAGGGAAATTACGAAGTAATTGACAAAGCAAGTAAGAAAAAAAATTCTGATTTACCGAATTTTTTTAATTATTTTCTGGATTGCCACGTCGCTTTGCTCCTCGCAATGACGATTTTGCCTCCACACAACCACACATTCACACGTAGGCGGGAATGATATAATATCCATGCAGCAATACTTTTGGTTGTTTAGCTTGTGATAATATCTATCTTTAATTTAGCAATGTCTAAAAAATAATATAATTAACTAATATGTCTTTTTTTGACCGCAAAACTGCAATTATTAAACTCCTCAAAGCCCATCCAAGTAAAGAGTTTACTGCTATGAAAATAGCAACTTGGCGAGTTGATAATGATCCTGAAGAACCAAAGAAAAAAGAGGAAGCAAGCAATGATGAACGATTACTTAATGCTAAAAGCAAAGTAAGCAAGAGACAAATTATTATCATGATTTATAGAAATGAATTAAATAGGCTATTGTGTACCACTATACCGAAAATAGAACAAAAAATTAAAATAACCAAAAAAGGACGCTGGTTTATATATTATTATGTTAACAATATTGATAACATAGTCAATCATGATAATAGATGCTATGAGATATTTGATCTTAAATCCGCAACTATTAAGTTTCGTAAGATTAATACCGAAAAAGAATTTACTGCTTCCCAAATAGCCGTATGGATAGCTGAACAATATTCTCAATAAGCACAAGTAACGATAAGCTATTGATGAGCGTTAACAAGATGAGTGACAAAAAAGAAATAGCTGTACTTTTTTATCAAAAGGAAATACGTTATTACGTATAACAATACCAAAAGAACCGAACATTAAGATAATAAAAAAGGGGAGCTGAACTAGATATTGTTATATTAATAATATCAATCCGATATTTGATACATCCAAATTTATTAAAGCCCCTAAAAATCATAAGAAAATTATTAAAGCCCTTGAAAATTATAAGAAGCAAGTTACTTACTGCTACAGAAATTACTCAATTGCTGTTAAGTGCTAACGCTAAATAGTTAGTAATTGCAAAAATAGACGACTATATGCCAGCAAATGTGAGTTTTGCACAACTCACAGTTAGCAATTCCTAATCCTCATGGGATTTTACAAAAGCTATTGCATATTTCGGCTCATTAGTTTATTTTGATTAGCAGACTATGCACAGAATTAATGGATTATTAAAATGGGAATTACCGTATTAAAAAATGAAGGATTGGATTTTCATGCAAGAATCTCTACTCCTTTAAGTGAGATAGATGACGATATTCAAAAAGAATTACTTGATTTAACCAAAAAAGTTAAGATAGCAGGTTTTAGAGCTGGTAAAGTACCGGTTTCAATTGTTAAGCAAAAATACGGTACTTCCGTCAGGAATGATGTAATAGAAAGAAGAATTAACCATTCGGTAAATCACGTTATTAAAAAACATAATCTAAGTATAATCGGTAGACCAAAAATTGAAGCATTGCAAAACGAACCCGATAAAGCTTTAGCATTTACCGTAAAAATAGAGCTATTACCTAAAGTTACTATTCCAGATTTAAAGAAAATCTCACTGGATCGTCCAAAATTAGAAGTAAATGCTAAAGATGTTGAAGAACAACTAGAAAAACTTGCCGCATTAACAAAAAGCTATACTAAAGAAAGTAAAGCAAAAATAAAAGATGGAGATCAGGTGACTATTGATGCAATCGGGTACATCAAGGACGAAGCTTTTGAAGGCGGTCAATTAAATGATTTAAAGGTAGTAATAGGTAGTAATGCACTTATTCCAAGTTTTGAGAAGCAATTAATAGGTTCTAAAACAGGTAGTGAAGTAGATGTTAATGTTACTTTTCCTGAAAATTACCATTCTAAAGATTTAGCAGGTAAAGAGGCTCGTTTTGCAGTACAAATTAAAGCAGTACATACTGCAGAACCTACCGTTATTGATGATGAGTTTGCTAAAAAATTCCAAAGTAATAGCCTTGAAGAATTGCGTACACATTTTGCTAAACAAATAGAAAACGAATCGGAAGAAGCTATTAATACTATAATGAAAATGAACTTATTTGATCAGTTAGAAAAATTGTTAGATTTTGACGTACCGGCATCTTTATTAGAGCAAGAAAAAAATATTCTAAAGTCCGAAACCGATAAAAATAACCAAGATGAATCATTATTAAAAGATAAATCCCCTAAAGAAATAACAGAATATTATAATAAAGTAGCCCTACGCCGTGTGCGAATAGGCTTATTACTTGCTGAATACGCAAAATCTAAAAATTTGCAATTAGAGCCTGATGATTTAAGAAAAGTTATTATGCAACGAGCACGTAATTTTCCTGGGCAAGAAAATATGATATTTGATTTTTATAAAAATAATCCTAGCGCCATTGAAGGGCTTAAAGGTCCTGCCTTAGAAGATAAAGCTGTACAATATATATTTAATAACGAAATAAAGCTTAAAGAAAAGAAATATACTAAGGAAGAGCTAGAGAAATATCTAGAAGCAGAAGAACAACGTATTACCTTGATTTGAAGTTTATTAGTTGTCATTGTGAGCAGTTCGTAGCACTTGCGTGAACCAAAAAACTACTCGATACATTCCCGCATATGTGGGAATCTAGCATAAAGCGAGCTTTTAATTTTGAAAATTTGCTGTACTTATACTTTTTTTTGGATTCATGCTTTTGCAGGAATGACATCGGTATCCACGCGGGCAATGCACGTCTTTCTTAGCTCCGGCAATATATTACTCCTGATTTTTTATAATCTTTAAAGCTAGTTTAACTATTTTATTTACCCCTAGATTAGTGTATGTAGAGATAGAAAAAACTTCTTTATTAGTAGCTTGTTGTAACTTATTTATTTTTTCTTGTATTTCCTCATCGGTAAGAACATCACATTTATTAAGACATATGATTTCGATTTTATGTTCTAGATGGTCGGAATATGACCCAAGTTCAAGACGTACCGTGTTATAATCTACCACTACATCATTACTAGAGCCGTCTATTAAATGTATTAATACATTACATCTTTCTATATGCTTTAAGAATTTATCGCCAAGTCCGTGTCCTTGATGAGCTCCTTCAATCAAACCTGGAATATCAGCTATTACGAACTCTTCGTCATCAACATACACCACTCCAAGATGCGGCACTAAAGTAGTAAAAGGATAATCGGCAATTTTAGGCTTGGCGGCCGTTACAACCGATAAAAAAGTAGATTTACCGGCATTTGGGAGACCCACAAGCCCAACATCAGAGAGAAGCTTTAAGCTTAAATGAATCCACATTTCTTCGGCAATTTCCCCTTCCGTACGCTTCCTCGGAGCTTGATTAACCGACGTTTTGAAATGGCTGTTACCAAGACCACCGCTTCCTCCTTTAATTATTTCAAAGCTTTGGTCATCTTCAGTGAAGTCATGCAATAATATATTGCCGTCCTCGGAAAAGATTTGAGTACCGATGGGAACATCAAGAACTAATGATTTTCCTGATTTGCCGCTTCTATTTGAACCTTTACCATTTTCGCCGTTTTCTGCGGTAAAATGCTGTTTATATCGATAATTTACTAGCGTATTAAGATGGTGATTACTCCTAAATATAACACTACCGCCACGCCCACCGTCCCCACCGTCCGGTCCGCCTCTGTCAATAAATTTCTCACGATGGAAACTAACGCAACCATTACCGCCGTTCCCGCCTTTTATATATATTTTAACTTCATCAATAAAATTCATATGATTTATATTTTCAACGTCATTGCAAAGGAGTGCGTGGAGCCGGTTTTCTGTCATTGCGAGGCCATTGCATAGCAATTGACGAATCAATCCAGTAAAAAATTCTAATTTACCGAATTTATTTTTTAAATTATTTTCTAGATTGCCACGTCGCCTATGGCTCCTCGCAATGACGGATTTGGTGTCCACACAACGCAATACCCGCTCACGATAATGTTTACCTTTCCCCGATACCCGTATACTCTCTATGTACATAACCGGTATAAAGCTGTCTAGGTCTGCTGATTTTTTGTCCAGGGTCTTCGTGCATTTCTTTCCATTGTGCCATCCAGCCTACGGTTCTTGCTATTGCAAAAAGTACCGTGAACATTTGCGACGGTATACCCATAGCTTTATAGATAATACCTGAATAAAAATCAACATTTGGATATAATTTTCTCTCAATAAAATATTCATCTTTAAGAGCGATAGCTTCAAGTTCTATTGCTATTTGTAAAAGTGGATTATTTTCTAGCTGCCCAAGTTCCTTTAATACTTCTTTGCACGTTTCTTTAAGTACTGAGGCACGTGGGTCATAGTTTTTATATACACGATGACCGAAACCCATTAACCTAAACGGATCACTTTTATCCTTAGCTTTAGCTATATATTTAGGTATATTCTCAGAACTACCGATTTCTTTAAGCATGTTTATTACCGCTTCATTAGCTCCGCCGTGAGCAGGTCCCCAAAGTGATGCAATACCAGTGCTAATACACGCAAAAGCATTAGCTCCAGATGAACCAGCTATTCGGACTGTTGAAGTAGAAGCATTCTGCTCATGGTCTGCATGTAGGATAAATATCTTATTAAGCGCATTTTTTATTATTGGATTTACTTTGTATTTTGTACAAGGCGTTGCAAACATCATATGCAGAAAATTTTCAGTAAAATCTAACGAATTATCAGGATAAACAAACGGTTGTCCTATAGAATATTTATAAGACATTGCGGCGATAGTTGGTATCTTAGCAATCATTCTAATAGCGGTAAGTTCGTAGTCTGCTTCTTTAAAATTCAGTAAATCAGGATAAAATGCCGACAGAGAACCAATAGCCGCAAGCATAATAGCCATAGGATGAGAAGAGCTACAAAAGGTTTGAAATAAATAGTGTAATCTTTCATTCACTAATGAATGATGAGCAACCTGTTTAGTGAAATTATTATACTGCTCGATGCTTGGTAATTCTCCATAGATTAGCAAATATGCCACTTCCAAAAAATCGCTCTTCTCGGCTAAATCTTTAATATTATATCCTCGATGCCGCAAGATTCCTTTATCACCGTCTATATAAGTGATAGTAGACTTACAAGAAGCAGTAGACATAAAACCCGGGTCATAAGTAAAACAATTGACTTCCGCAGATACCCTGCTTATGTCGATTACATCCTCACCTATACTTGCTTTAAGTATAGGTAATTGAAATATTTTTCCTCTGATTTTTAATTCGGCAAATTCTGAATCAGAATCATTGTCATTGGTCATAATGGATATACCCTATTTTTATACATCAGTAAATATAACCCTAATTTAATGAAATTAGAAATGAATTAGTATTTATGAGGCTTTAAAAATTTTCTATATTCGATACAAACTTATAATACGTAAAATTTGTAAAGGGCTGGTATCAGGAGCGCAAATAATATAATAATTATATACAATCCAAAAGCGCAAGTGTTATTTGTTAAATCTTCACGTTCACTTCCAATGTTAGGATTATGAGCTAATTTATCAAAAGCTTGTTCCAAACATTCTAGTACGTCATCAGCTGCTCTAATACTATCATTTGTTATATAAAGCCAAATATCTTTGATATCTTGTTCAGCATGGCTAGTTAAAATAAATTGATTTTTAACTATTGTTTTCTAAATACGCTTTACGAAAATCACGCATATCTTGTAACGCTTTTTCTCCTGGAATTAATTTATATTCAGCAGCTTGATCTAAACCAATCTGTATTTCGTGATTAAGCCATGTTTTATAATTTTCAAACTGAGCATTTTGAGAAATATTTTCAGATTTGACCATTAAACGTAACACTGCTCTTATAACTTCACTTGAAGAATGGTAAAAGCCACTTTCTACCTGTCTATTTACATACTTTTCAAATTCAGGAGTTAAATAAATACTTACAATACTCCCTTTAAAATAACAATAATTGATATTAGCATAACATTATATGTTGTTTCAAGAAGATTTAAGCTGAAAGTTTTTCTTAAATTTTTTAGTTAACGAGCAAACCCGTATTCACTAAATACTCCTTAATTTTGAGTAAATCATACCAAGAGGTACGTTTTTGCATAGGTTGGCGAAGTAAATAGGCAGGGTGGAAGATTGCAGTAGTTTGAATAGGAGCTGATAGATATTTATTGGTATAAAAATAATATTCTTGTCTAATTTTAGTAATGCCTGAATTTTTTCCGAGTAAGCTAGTTGCAGCCGTGCTACCGACTAGAATAATTAGCGTCGGGCTAATAAGCGCAATATGTTTCTCAACAAATGGTTTACAAATATCGACTTCTTCAAGCGTTGGCTGTCTATTAGCGGGAGGACGCCAAAATACCGTATTAGTAATATAAGCGTTATTTTTTCGTGAAATTCCGATAGCATGTAGCATATTATCGAGTAAATTGCCGCTTTCGCCGCAAAAAGGTATTCCTTTCAAATCCTCAGTAATCCCAGGAGCTTCGCCTATTAACATAATTTTAGCTTCCAAATTACCATCACCGAAAACCGTATTAGTAGCAAATTTCTTAAGTGCACAACCATTAAAATTTAGTAGAGATTCTTTTAATTCTGCGATATTATTAGCTTTATCTGCAAGAGATCTTGCTAGGGTTATATTATCATGAACTTTATCATTAGAAAGCTTTCCAAACCCTACTGCTAGAGGTAGTTTAGATGTCGATCCTAACCCCTCAACCTCACATACGCTTGTGTACGCTGAGGTTCGATGTGAAGTGTCTCCTTTAAATTCCTCTCTATAAGGAAATTTTGAAAGATTTCTATTCGTATTGAATACAGTTTTTTTTGTAGACATAAGTTTTACTTGTGACTTTTCAGTTAGTTCAGTATTATTACATACCTTTAATTTCGGTGGGTGCTCAGAGCAGTAATATTCAACACCGATTGCACTTAACCATTTAAGCGTATTACTCATTATCTTAAAATAAAATATGTTAACATATAATGTACCAAACGAACTAAATAACATACGACTCGATAAAGCTTTGTCACAACTTCTTGAAAAGATTTCTAGAAACCAAATCCAAAAAGCTATTAAAAATTCGCAAGTACTAGTTAATGATGTAATTATTTCTGATCCTGATGTTTTGGTCAAGGAGAATGATGTTATACTATTTGCTTTTAAAGAACCTGAAGAGCTAAAAATTGCAGCAGTAAATATAGCACTTGATATAATTTATGAAGATGATGATTTGATAGTAATTAACAAAGCTGCAGGTATGACAGTACACCCAGGGGCAGGACATCATGACGATACGCTTGTTAATGCATTACTTTATCATACGAAGAATCTATCGGATATAGGTTCAGCAGCAAGACCTGGGATAGTGCATCGTTTGGATAAGGATACTACGGGCTTAATGGTAGTTGCTAAAAATAATAAAGCACATATGTTGCTTGCAAATCAGATAGAGCAAAGGCAGGTAATACGGAAATATAAAGCGTTAGTGTGGGGAGTAATTAATCCGCTAGCAGGAGTCATTAAGAATAATATAGGTCGTAGCCGAGTAGAGCGTCAAAAAATGAGCATATTAAAATATGGCGGTAAAGAAGCTGTTACGCATTACAAGACTTTAGAGCTGTTTTACGGCGGCACTATTAGTATGGTGGAATGCAGACTTAATACCGGTAGAACTCATCAAATCAGAGTGCAGCTAAGCCATGTAAAGCATTCGGTGGTCGGCGATCAAACTTACGGCAATAACGACCGAAAAATTGCTCATTCTTCTCCTGCACTAAAAGCAAAATTAATCGATTTTAAACGCCAAGCCCTGCATTCTTGGTATTTAAGCTTTACACATCCGACTAGTAATAAGATTATGGAATTTTCTTGTGAGCTGCCAAGGGATATGGAAGCTATTATAGCCACCGATGTATTGCACAAATTTACCGAGCTTAAGAAAACAAGATCCTTTTGGTAGTGTAGAAGATATTTTAGAGATGAAAATATAGGTAGAAAATGAGGGTACTGCAAAATCAAGATTGATAAGAGATAAAAATAAGATACTCTATTAAGAAAAAGGAAAGCTAATGGAATATTGTAAATGGTGCGGTAATAAGAGTTGAGTAAAGAATGGTCGGACGTCAAAAATGGTACAAAGATACAAGTGTAAAAGCTGCAAAGGGACATATCGTATAGGCGATAAACGTATAAAATATGGATTAGAAAAAAGAATAAAAGTAATAAAGATGTATCGTGGAGGCATTGGGATAAGATCAATAGAAAGATTAGAAAAAGTGTCGAGCACATTGATAATATATTGAATTCGTCATTTTACAGAATTAATACGCAAAGAACTAAGAAATGTAAATATACCGGAGAAATTAGAGGATATTGAAATATTAGAAATAGACGAATTATTTACGTATTATAAAAAAGAAAAATCGAGCCTATGTCTGGCGTGCTGTTGACAGAAAGCGGAATAAAATTATTGATATCGAAGTAAGTGAAACTAGAGATTTTTATTGTTATTTAGGTATTGTTACTCGTATATAGAAATTGTATAACATTAATATATTGTGCACTGATGCGTATGATGTGTACGGCAAATATAAGTTGGCTTTACAACACGTTGTAACTAAAGTGGAAACCGCTTTGGTAGAGTCCAAAAATTCTTTAATCAGACACTATCTTGCTCGCTTTAATAGGAAAACTAAACGATATAATAAAGCTCTTGATATGATTGAGAACTCATTACTACTTCTTTTTAATAAAAATTAATTACTATCATTCTTTACTGAGCAATGCCAAAATGAGAACTTGACATAAATTGTATTACAATTATAATTACACTATGTGTGTGCTTATAATTAGTAATACTTAAGAGTTATATCTGCACTTACTGTAAGATTACACGATGATTTAGCCAAGGAAGTAGCTAAAATGGCTAAAAACTTCATATTTCACGTAGTCAGAGAGGATCTATTGAGACTATGAATAAAAGCCTATATGAGCAGGAAAGGAAAGAAAAATTATTTGCAATTAGTATGCGTACAAGAAAAGAAAGCATGAAAATAAATTCCGAATTTTCGAATATGGAGCATGATCCTGAATGTTAACCTCGGAGAAATTTGGCTTGCCGATTTAAATCCTAGAGTCTATAGTGAGCTTGGTAAAATAAAACCTGTATTGATTATCCAAAATTAAGTACTATTGGACCCAGATCATCCGTCTACTTTAATCATCCCTCTAACAACTAATTTAATAGATGAGGCTTTACCTTTACGAATTCGTATTAAAGCTCATAATAAATTAGAAAGCGATTCAGATCTTTTAATAGACCAAATACGTAGTATAGATAATAAACGCTTAATTTTGTGGCATATTATAGCTACTGTTAGCCCCATGATTATGAAAACAATATATAAAGCAATATTAGAAATTATAGGAGTTGGACCTGTTCCGTGCAATATTCTATAAAACAAGCCTTGAGTACAGCATCAGATAAATTAAATAAAATAGGTATCAGTCCGCCGCAATTAGAAGCACGAATTTTACTTCAGCATGTCATACATAAACCTATTGAGTATTTGCTTATTAATCTTGATGAACAGTTAAGTGAAGCTGAGATAAAAGCTTTTGAAAAATTGTTAGAGAGAAGACTAAAGCATGAACCTATAACATATATTACAGGCGTTAAAGAATTCTACTCACGTGAATTTATTGTCAATAAACATGTGTTAATTCCTAGAAGTGATACTGAAATTTTGGTGGATGTTGTATTGCAGCGTTATTCCCATAGCACTCAAGGTCATTCTACCGAAAGCGGGAAACCAGAAACAAAGAAGCTGGATTCTGTGGTCAACCCACGGAACGACAGCATACTAGAACTCGGTACAGGTAGCGGCTGCGTTGCTATCAGTCTATTATGTGAGTTACCGAATGCTAATATAATTGCAACCGATATAAGCATTGAAGCAATAGAAGTTGCTAAAAGTAATGCCATAAAACATCATGTAACGGATCGCATTCAGATTATTCACAGTGATTGGTTTGAAAATTTAGGAAAGCAAAAATTTGATGTTATAGTTAGCAACCCACCATATATATCACACAGCGAAAAATCAGAGATGGCACTTGAGACACTGAACCACGAACCGCATTTTGCATTATTTGCTGAAGAGGACGGCTTGCAAGCTTATCGTATAATTGCTAAAAATGCCAAACCATTCTTAAAACCAAACGGTAAGATTATATTAGAGATAGGGTTTAACCAAGCAGAAAAAGTTAGCAAAATCTTTTTGAATTACGGCTATAATATCGACAATATTTATAAAGATTTGCAGTCACATAATAGAGTAATAGAAATATCGTCTATTACTCTCAATCGGTCATACGCAAGGCGAGTCGGCAAAAGCTTATCAGGAGTACAACAGAATTTATTAGATAACGAACTACTAAAATATTTATTTTCCAAAGCAAAACTTGAAAGCGAAAAGCGTAAAGTATTTCTTGAGATAGGTTTTGGTATGGGTGAGCATTTCATTAACCAAGCAAAAATGAATCCTGATACACTTTTTATTGGTGTAGAGGTATATTTAAACGGAGTTGCAAATGTTTTAAAACTTGCTGCTGAGCAGAATATCAAGAATTTTTTATTATTTCCGAATAATTTGGACTTAATATTAAACGATTTACCAAATAATAGTTTAGATGGAATTTATATTTTATTTCCTGATCCATGGATAAAAAATAAGCAAAAAAAGAAACGTATTTTCAATAAAGAGCGTCTTAAGGTTTTACAAGATAAGCTAAAAGATAACGGTAATTTAGTATTTGCTTCTGATATCGAAAATTATTTTTATGAAGCAATTGAACTAATAAAACAGCACGGTAATTTTGAAATTATGAATAACGATGATTATCTAACCTCACATGATAATTATGTAATGACCAAATATCATCAAAAAGCTATTAAGGAGAATAGAACGCCGAAATTTATGATTTTGCGGCACGTTTTAGGCGATCATTAATTGCAGCACCAATATTTTCTTGAGGTATAGGCGCAACTGCTATACCGCTTACATCATGAGCTGCAGCATAGTCGTCAAGAATTCTTAAATACGCATAAAGATTTGCAGCAGCTTCTATAAGATTGCCCTTGGTACTGAGATTTAATGAAAATCTTCCCGTAAGATTGCTATTACCAAAATTGACGCTGATTTCGTTATACTCTAAATTTATAGCATTTAGCCTGATCGGTACTTTTGGTGAATAGTGTTTCGCAAGCATGCCTGGAGCTTTTATAGCACTTGTTTCTGATGCTTTTAACACTTTTACCCTAAGTACTTCTTCTAAAATTTCAACAGTTATAAACCCTTCTCTAAGAATAGTAGGAGTAGCGGTTGTAGTATCAATTATCGTTGACTCTAGACCATATTCAGATTGATAGATTTCAGGTGCTAAAATAAAAATTTCCTGATTATCCTTAAAATGTTTTGTGACATGCTCAGCGTTAGTCGGACTAATATAGTTTGAAGGGTTAGCACTTGGGGCGGCTATAGGCACGCCTGATTGTCTGATAAGCTCTAATGCTACAGGGTAAGACGGTATCCGAAGTGCTATGGTATTTAGTCCTGCAGCTGCACTAGGGGCAATATTGGCATTCTCTTTTAAAGGGACAACTATAGATAATGGTCCAGACCAAAATTTTTCTGCTATTTTTATAGCTAAATCATTAAACTCGCCTATTTCTTTTGCTTGCTCTATGGAGAAGACATGCACAATAAGCGGATTACTAGCAGGACGATTTTTAAACTGAAAAATCTTTAAACAAGCTTCATTATTAGTAGCATCCGCTCCGATTCCATACACTGTTTCGGTTGGGAATACTACTACTTTACCTGATTTTATAAATTGAACTGCTTTACTAACCATTATTTAGTTATTTTGGTTTTGTTATATATCTGCTTAATGGATTCCCGCTGTCGCGTGAATTACATAAGAAAGTTTCAGTCATAAGCGGTTAAACTTAGCAATTTTATTTAATAACTCGCAAATATTTTGTAATAGCGATAAACGATTTTGAGCGATTTTTGGATCAGGATCATTAACTAATACATTATCAAAAAAGCTAGTAATAGGAGTTAATAGAAACGATAATAAATTTAAGGCTCTCTTATAATCTTTATCAGCTATACTATCTATAATCTGTGGAGAAATTTTTTGGACTACTTCAAATAAGTCTTTTTCAGGCTGTGTACTAAAGAGACTAGCATCAACTAGGCCGGTAATTTTCTGATCACCGATTATATTGCTCGCTCGTTTATAAGCATTTAATAACTGCTTGCCTGCGTCTTCTATTAAAAATTCTTTTAGCGTCTCAAGCTTAAATTGTGTATCTACTAAATTTAAATCAAGAACAGCATTAATTAATAAAATATCATATTTATTTTTAAAGTAAAATTTTGCTCTTTCTTCAAAGAAAGATGTTATTAAATCTTTATCTGCTGAATTTCCATATAACTTTAAGGAAAAAATAATTAAATCATTTAAATTTAGTTCTAATTTATTTTCAAGTATTATTCTTATTATACCAAGAGCTTGACGTCTCAATGCATATGGGTCACCTGAACCTGTTGGAGCTTCGCCTGCTATCATCAAACCTACTAGACTATCTAGCTTATCGGCTAAAGCAAGCAATGCCGCATTTCCGCTTGCTACATTGTCACTCAAACCTTGCGGTTTATAATGGTCTCTAATTGCAGCGGCTATTTCTTCATTTAGCCCTTCATATTTTGCATAATAATAACCCATAATACCTTGCAGATCAGGAAATTCTCCAACCATCTCAGAAACAAGGTCACTTTTGCAAAGCTTTGCTGCCGTAATTAAATCTTTATTATTTGGAGCTATATAATTACAAATATCGGTTATGTGTTCAATTTTTTCTCTTAAGTTACCAAGTTTTGCATGAAATGTTACAGCTTCTAATTTACCTAATCTTGATTCTAAAGTTTTAGCTATATCTTGTTTATAAAAATATAAAGCATCGGAAAGTCTTGCCGATAGTACTTTTTCATTACCTTGAATAACGAGTTCAGCATTTGCAAATCTACCATTACTAACAAAGAGAAAATATGGTGCAAAATTTCCTGTTTTGTCAAATAAACAAAAATATTTCTGATGCGTACGCATCGAAGCAATAAGTACTTCTTTAGGTAGCTCTAAGAATTTCTGCGCTATTTTCCCAAGCAATACGACAGGAAATTCGCTAAGTCCTGCTACTTCTTCTATTAAACGCGCATCTTCTTTTATATTTAGATTTTGAGAATTTGCTAGCTCTAATAAGCCGGTCTTAATTATTTCTTCTCTCTTTATTCTTTCTAAAACAACGTTATTTTCTAAAAGCTTATTTCTATAATCTTTAAAATCTGTTACTTCTAATTTTTTATTATCAGTAAGACGATGCCCGTACGTAATATTATTAGCGGTTAAATGCCCAAATTGCAGTGGTAGTACTTCACCATCAAATATACATAAAATATTTCGCAAAGGTCTGATCCATTTTATTTTGTAATCACCCCAAAACATCGATTTTGCCCAGCTATATTTATTAATAGCCTCTATAATAATCTTAGGCAAAATCTCTTTTATTTCTCTTTCTTTTGTCTTTTTGACAAAGAAATAATATAGCTGATTGTTAATTAATTTAGTAGAAAGCTCTAATTTACTAACATTATGAGCACTGCAAAAGCCGTTAATAGCGGCTTCCGGAGATTCTATGCTTGGTCCTTTAATTTCTTCCTCTTGTGGCAAAGTGACCTTTGGCAAATGGGTAGCATACAGCGTTATCCTACGAGGTCCTACAAATACTTGTACTTTTGCAAATATTGCGCTTTCTGCAAAAATTTGTGTGAATATATTTAAATACCCCTCTTCAGCGTTTTTTTGCATAAATGCAGGTATTTCTTCACTAAATAGCTCTAATAATAATTCACTCACCGCTTAACTCCAACCATTTCATACAACAAATTCTAGCTAAATGACGCACTCTTAAAACATAAGAAGCACGCTCCGTTACACTAATTACACCTAACGCATTTAATTGATTAAAGTAATGACTTGCTTTAAGGCATTCATCATAAGCCGGCATAGGTAAGTTTGCCTTCACTAGCCTCTCGCATTGTTCTTCACTATCTTTAAAATGTCTTAGCAACATCTTGCTATCGGCAAGCTCTAAATTATATTTCGAAAATTGCCGCTCAGCCTCGAAATCTACTTCACCGTATTTTAAAGCTTTTTCACCTATTTGTCCGTTCCAATCAAGTGCTTTGACTACATCAACGCCTTGGATGTATAACGCAAGCCTTTCTAAGCCATAAGTGATCTCACACGCAACGGGACGACATTCAATCCCACCGATTTGCTGCATATAAGTAAATTGTGATACTTCCATACCATCGCACCATACTTCCCAACCGAGCCCTGAGGCTCCGAGCGTCGGTGACTCCCAATCATCTTCAACAAATCTGATATCATGGTTTTTTAAATCTATCCCCAAACATTCCAAATTTTTAAGATATAAATCTTGAATATCATCTGGCGACGGTTTTAAGATAACTTGAAACTGGTAATAATGCTGCATTCTATTGGGGTGCATACCGTATCTGCTATCGCCTGGTCTTCTTGATGGTTGAACATATGCAACAGACCAAGGTTTAGTACCAAGGCATCTAAGCACCGTTGCAGGGTGAAACGTACCGGCTCCGACATGGGCATCGTAAGGCTGTAATATGCCGCAACCATAATCCTGCCAATAATTTTGTAATGTCAGAATAATTTGTTGAAATGATAGTTTTTTCATAAAAAGTTATTAGTGAGGAATAAAATTTTTATCAGTCAAAAGGATTAAATATTTTAATGTTAAATATATTATAATGTTTGGTATTTCTAGTAACTAATATCATATTATTTTGTTTTGCTTGTGCTGCTATTAAAACATCAATTGCATTAATACCGTCTATGATCATTAATTCATCCCATTCTTCACATATTGCTTTGTCAATATCAAGAATTCTCTCATTATAATCTATCAGTTATTTATAGTCTTTTATACTCATAATGACAACTGCGTCTTCACCTCTTTTTGTCATACACTGAGAGGAGTGCCATGCATGGCAATATCAATAATATTACTTAACTTATTCTTTGCTTCGTATAACTGCCATTTATTCATAATAAACCCTAATATAGCTAGATTGTCTAGATTATTATAATATAAAGATTTAAAAAATATTTTTTATTAATTTAAGAGACTAATAATACTCCTTGCCGATCTCGATCTTAGGGCGATCATTTGCTACTCGCCAATCGTTAGTATCACGGAAAGAATAAACACAACCGCAAAATTCTTGCTTATAAAAATGCTCTTCTTTAGCGATTTCATACATACGACTAGCACCACCGTCTTTACGCCAATTATAAGTCCAATAGGTTATCCCTGCATAATGAGATGCCGCCCTAGTTCCTGATTCATTAATTTGGTTCATATCTTTCCATCTAGAAATACCAAGCGAGCTAGTTATAACTTTAAAGCCGTTCTCATAAGCATATAAAGCCGTACGCTCGAAACGCATATCAAAACACATTGTACAGCGTATACCTCTCTCAGGCTCAAATTCCATCCCTTTAGCTCTTCTAAACCAATTTTGTGGATCATAATCTGCGTCGATAAATTCTATATTATGCTTCTCGGCAAACTTAATATTTTCGTTCTTACGAAGCTCATATTCTTTTTTAGGGTGAATATTAGGATTGTAAAAAAAAAGTGTATATTTAATGTCGCTCTCTATCATTTTTTCCATTAAAGGACCAACGCAAGGAGCACAACAACAATGTAGTAAAACTTTGCTTTCACCGTTTGGTATTTCAAAAACTGCGCTCATCATAGAACCTAATTTACCAAATTCTTTTTATAAGTTTCTTTGTAGAATTTTAGAAGAATAGAAGACAATAATGCAAGTGCAATTAAATAATATGCAATAGCATAATTGTCTCCGGTCACTTTCGTTAATATCATTGCTAACATTGGAGCAGCACCACCAAATACAGCAGCTGCAAGGTTGTATGAAAGTGCAATGCCGGTAAATCTTACACTAGTCGGGAATATCTCTACTAAAACTTTTGGAATGGGTCCCATATAAATAGCGATAATTCCAGCAAATATTACTTGAGATATTATAGCTAAAGTAAAATTCATTGACCCTAAGGCTACAAAAATAGGATAGACTGATAAAATTAACAAGATAATCCAACATATTAGTACAGGACGCCTCCCAACCTTATCCGAAACATACGTAGATATAGGAAATACTGTCATCATTACGATTAATACTATACTACTAACAATTGTGCTTTGCTGATTAGTATAACCAAGCATTTGCATAAAATTACCGATAAAACCGTAGAAGTATAAAAAGGCGCAGTTACAGTAATATAAAGACCAAGTGCGATAATGAGTTCTTTTGGAGATTTAGTTAATGTTTCACACAAAGGAAAACGTGTTAACATGCCGTTCTCTTTAGCTTTTTTATAAATAGGGCTTGCTGCTAAATTTTTTCTGATATATAGACCTATAGAGCCAATAAATAATCCTGCGATAAAAGGTATTCTCCAACCCCATTCAAATAGCATATCGGCAGGCATAAAATAAGAAAAACCGGCAGAAGTTAGTAGCCCAAGAAGCATACCGCCACACATACTAACAAACGAGGCACTTCCTGCAATCCCTCTTTGCTCAAACGAAGCATGCTCTACTATATAAGAAATACAGCCGCTAAACTCACCTCCTAGAGAAAAACCTTGTATAAGCCTAATAATAGTCAAAATGATGGGGGCAGCAATTCCAATAGTGTGATAACTAGGGAGTAGCCCTATTCCTGTAGTCGGCACCGTCATAGTTATAATACCAATAACTAAAGCAGTGCGTCTACCGAATCTATCTCCGATATTACCGAAAATAATACCTCCGAGTGGACGCACTATAAAACCCGCAGCAAATACAGCAAACGTTAATGTATCACGCATTTCAGAATCAGGAAAAAAATGCTGCCCTATAATATAAGCAAATTGTGCATATAACGCATAATCAAACCACTCAGCAGCATTACCGATCATTCCCGGTATTATTACTTTTCTCATTAAGTTATTTTATTGATTTTAAAACAAGATAATAAAAGGAATATTGTACATTCTCAAGTAAAAATAACTTTATAGCTTCATTGTACAGCTCATTTATGTCATTCCTGCGAAAGTGGGGCGTTGTTGCGTGGACACCACCTCCGTCACTGCGAGCGGTCGAAGACCGTGCGTCAATCCAGTAAAAATAATTAAAAAAATGCTAAAAATTAGCATTTTTAACTGAATTGCTTCGTCACAACTTACAGTTTTTCCTCGCAATGACGAAAAAACTATCCATGGAATAACGCCAATGCCTCGCAGGAATGACATCGAGTAAGTCTTTCGAACCATACGGGCAACATCTACAGTCACTCGCAATTACGATACCCTATCTATATTTTTCATTAATCACTTTCTTAGTTAATTGAGCATTTATTTGAGAAGGAGAAACTTTAATATTTTGTTTAATGTTTTTTGTTTTTTCTTGAGATAGAAGACTTTCTTTATCATTTTGTAATGTTTTCATAAACTTATCTATATTGCTTTGTTCTAGTTTTATTGCATTATCATTATTTAAAATTAACCCTCCAATTTTTTCCCCAAGTTCGGGTGCATATCTGACAGCAAAAATTGATGCCGGTACAACTATGATAGAAAAAGCCGCTCCCGCAGTCGCAACACTAATTGCTCCGACTAGTAAAGCACAAACAGCACCGGCAATTTTTCCGGTTGCTTGTTTAAACATATTACTTTTTTGTGTAAATGCTAAAGACATTTCGAATATTTTATTAAATTCTTTCTTTATATAGATTGTTGCTTCATCAATATTATTATATTTCTTCATTGCATACATTACAGAAGCCTTAAATAATTTTTTATTAGATTCCGCATAGTTTATTATTTTGTCACAATTCTTCTCTTTTAAAAGAGTTTTAAATATATTTTTAACTTTTTCTTTTTCGGTACTATTTATTTTTTTATCTCCAAAATAAACCTCTACAAGATTTTCTGCTATTATATCTTGTGATTGCTGTAAAATATTATTCTTATTTTGCTCATTTTCATTTTCAGAAGTAATCATTATTGCAAATAACTCCAATGCTACGGAAAAATTATCATCATTAATAACCCGCATACCTAAATAATTTTTGAGTCTAGAAATACATTTATTAATATATTTTTCAGCTTCCGGCTTAGAATTAAGCCTTAGCGTATAATCTATAGCCAGCATATTTGCAATAGTAGAGCAAGTAGATTGCGTAAGATTATTGACAAAATTATTAACAATATCTTTTTTAAATAAATTAGTATTTATGTTATTAAGTACTATTGCATTATTCATTTTAGTAATTTATTTTGAGGCTAATTCTCTGATATATAATATCAATTTAGCATAAATAAGATTAGGAGCATGATTCACTGAAAGTTTATATATATTCTTGGGCGTTAACACTTCTTCATTACGCACTCGTACAAAAGATATAAGAGTATTAGGAGGCATATAAGAATAAATTTCAGAAAATATTTTTAAAAAAGTTACAAAATCTGCACATGCATATTTGATATTTATGCTATAATTATTTAGATGAATCGCTTCACCCTCTCCTCCTTCAATCGCTTGAACATTATTTTTAAAAAATACTGAACTTATAGATACGTCTATAGGTTCTACTAAATCATATTTAGTGCTTAAGCTTTTTATTTTAGGAATTAGTTTTTCATAATTTAAGCAACTCACATCACTTGGAAGGCTTAAATCTACATATTTTTTGTAAGATTCTAATATTTCTTCTTTAGAGTTAATTACAGAATAAAGCTTTAAAACTGCCTCTGTTAGATTTTCTTGTGAAACTTGTTTATCAAGAATAGATTTACTGTATTCTTGTTGGCAATTTTTTATTATCCAAATAGTTAAGGAAATAAAGAAGAAATATATAATAAATTGAAAGAATATAAGATTCTTTAAATACATAATATATTTTTCAAACATTATCTTTACCTTGGGTTATGAATGCTGTTGCATGACTTATGTCATGCCCGCATGGCATTGCCTGAGTTGTTCGGTTTTCCGTCATTGCGATAAGAACTACGTAGTAATGCAACGAAGCAATCCAGTAAAAAATTCTGATTTACAGAATTTTTGATTATTTTTTCTGGATTACCGCGTCGCTTCGCTCCTCGCAATGACGATGAGATATCCACACAACAATGCCTTCCCGCTTCCGCAGGAATGACCTAGAATACTAGGTCTTATTGTCAACTATATTAACCGATAAAGGAATTACTACCTTACCGAATATATCAAGTATTTTATCCTTATATATAACATAATCTATCTGCAAATTAGATAATTGATTTTTTACGTTTTGCATATGATCATCTAGCAGCTTTAGAGATTCATCTATCGACAGATTATTAGTATAATATTTAAGTATTAATTTGATTATTAATTGTCTCTTAGAAACTAATAAAACATTATCTATATTTGTTAATTCCCATTTAATTTCTTCTAATTTAAAAGCCGGATTTAAAGTAATTATAAGTCTGTTAAGCAAATCAAAGGGTAGCGGTACAGGTGTTTCTAGTAATTTTCCTATTACATATAAATCAGCGATGCTAGTAGTATTTTTAATATAAGGATATTTATATTTGATACTATCATATTCTTGGTTTGTTGCATAATATTTTTCATTAATAGAGTTTATATCTTTGTAATTCTGGTTTGTATTATATTTAATAATACAAACCACTAATATTAATATTATAAGTAATGCATTATATAATTTAAATGTCAGATCTTTTATAGTAACTAGTTTTTTTATTGATTTTAAATTATTATTATAAGCAGGAAAACTCTTATATTCTAGAAACAGCCTACTAATATTCGTATCTATAAATCTTTCTTTTTCTAGAGCTTGCGTGTTTAGTATATTATCAACCGGTATAAAGATTACAGGGCAATCTTCAAAATTTGTTGATTCTAATAAAGATTTTAACTCTTCATCTACTATAAGAATTATACAGGCTCTGTGGTCAAGATTACTTATATAGTTTTTAAATAATATAAAGCAATCATTAATTTCTTGTTCTATAATACCTTGAACATAGCCGGTTGTTTTATCAAATGGATACTCAAGATTTCTAATTGTTATTATATTATTTTTATGTTTGATAATAAATTTTATACCGCTAGCTTGTGATGCATATACACAAATTTGGAAATAATCATTATATTTATCATTTTCTATATTCTGAACTATTTTATTTATAATAACTTTTAGCTCTAACGTTAAAAAGTAAATGTCTTTTAAATCAAGCGATCTTTGATCTATAATGCATGAAATTATATCACTTAAAAGTGTTTCAAATGGACACGACATAATTAAAGTCGACCAAATTTCACTTGGTGTAGTAGTAATTTCGTAAACACAATGTGCTATAATATCTTCTTTATTAAAATAACCTTCGATAAATTGTTCAATAGGATCAAGTTTAACTATCGACTGTAATACAGGTATTTGATCGTGCCGTGTCTTACATTCGCTACCGTCAAGTAAAAAATAAATATCGCTTTTTGGAAATTTACTAAAAAAGTTTTTATAAGGATTTAAGTCTATCTGTTCCTGAGTAGGGATAAATAATTTATCTAATAATTTATTATCAAGAAAAGTACTAAGAAATACACCTTGATTACCTAGTAACAGCACGATCTTTTTTCTTTTGAAAGAAAATATCTTTAATTTTGTTAAAAAATTAACAAAATCTAATTTGCTCGAATCAAAAATATTTTTCATAAATAAATTTATTTTAATCATAATTCAGTGTATTTTACTATATGCAAAGTCAGACCTGCGTAACATTGTTGCGTGGACTGATTTTCTGTTGTCATCCCGCGACTTGATCGCGAGATCCAACTTTAAAAAATACATAATAATACTAATATTTTTATGGACCCCGTGGTCAAGCCACGTGCTGATACGGTGGATTTTACCGATCCACAAAGGAATGACATAATATTAAATAATATATCGTACCATGACTAAATTTACCACCGAAGAAGTTAGAAGTAAATTCATAACTTACTTTAAAACAAATAATCATACACATGTACCGGCTAGCTCGTTAATTCCACACAATGACCCTAGCTTAATGTTTGTTAATTCCGGAATGGTACAATTTAAAAATGTTTTTACTGGACAAACAAAAAGACCTTATCACACAGCAGTAACTAGTCAAAAATCTGTTAGAGCCGGCGGTAAACATAACGACCTTGAGAATGTCGGTTATACAGCAAGACATCATACATTTTTTGAAATGCTAGGTAATTTTTCATTCGGTGACTATTTTAAAGAACAAGCAATATATTACGCCTGGAATTTATTGACTAAAGAATTTGAACTCCCAAAAGACAAGCTGTATGCAACAATTTATCATACTGATGACGAAGCGGCTTCTTGTTGGAAAAAAATAGCAGGTTTTGGGGATGATCGCATAATAAAGATTAAAACAAACGATAATTTTTGGTCTATGGGAGATACTGGTCCTTGTGGTCCTTGCTCTGAAATTTTTTATGACCACGGAGAACAAATATACGGCGGGCTACCTGGCACTAAGTACGAAGACGGTGACAGATTTATCGAAATTTGGAATATGGTATTTATGCAATATGAACAAATCGATAAAGATACTAGAATAGAGTTACCGCAAAAATCTATCGATACCGGTATGGGTCTTGAGCGTATGACTGCAGTATTACAGCATGTTAGCAACAATTATGACATAGATTTATTTCAGGAAATAATTAATTTTACCGAAAATATAGTAAAAGTGAAAATTGAGGGAGAAGCTAAATTTTCTTACCGAGTTATTGCCGACCACTTACGAGCAAGTAGCTTTTTAATAGCTGACGGCGTTATTCCTTCAAATGAGGGGCGTGGTTACGTACTTCGACGTATTATGAGGCGAGCCATGAGGCATGCCCATATGCTCGGATCACAAGAGCCGTTAATGTATAAATTACTGCCAAAACTTGTTGATTTAATGGGGAGTGTTTATCCTGAACTTAAGAGAGCAGAAAGCTTTATCAGCAGAATCTTAGAACAAGAAGAAATTAGGTTTAAAACTACTTTAGAACGTGGATTAAAGCTACTGACCGAAGAAACAGAAACGCTAAAGAAAGGTAATGAATTATCAGGAGAAATAGCGTTTAAACTATATGATACTTACGGATTTCCGCTTGATTTAACCGAAGATATTCTAAAAAACCGTGATATCTCCATCGATCATAAGGGGTTTGAAGAGCAAATGCTCGCACAAAAAGAACGTGCTAGAAAAGCTTGGCTTGGCTCCGGTGAATCAAAAACCGATCAGTTGTGGTTTGACATCAAAGAGCAGCATGGTAGCACGGAGTTTTTAGGATATACGCTTAATGAAGCAGAATGTAAAATAATTGCATTAATTAAAGATAATAATTTAGTTAATGATATAAAAAAGATAGATACGCAATTTCTGCTAATCAGCAACCAAACACCTTTTTACGGTGAGTCCGGCGGTCAGATGGGTGACATTGGAACGATATTTGCAAAAGATTCTGATATAGAAGTAATAGATACTTTAAAATATTTAGGCTCTATTATAGCCCATAAATGTATTTTGAAAAAGGGCCAGATTAACGTAGGTGATAGTGCTAATTTTAGTATAGACATCAAATATAGACAAAATTTAAGGATTCACCACTCGGCCACGCATATATTACATGCAGTACTACATGAGGTACTTGGTCAACATGTTACACAAAAAGGTTCGTTAGTCGCTCCGACTTATTTACGTTTTGATATTAGCCATTCTAAAGCTGTGACTCATGAAGAAATCACTTCAATCGAAGATAAGGTAAATGAGATTATTAGAGATAATCATGAAGTAAATACTACATTAATGACAACTGAAGATGCAGTTAAACAAGGAGTTATGGCACTTTTTGGTGAGAAGTACGACTCTGAGGTAAGAGTAGTTAAGATGGGTGAGACTTCTTTAGAATTATGTGGCGGTACGCATGTTAGACGTACCGGTGATATCGGATCTTTTAAAATTACAAGCGAAAGTGCTATAGCAGCAGGTGTTCGTAGAATTGAAGCAGTTTGCGGTGAATTCGTAATTAAATTAATTAGAGAAAAGGATAGTTTACTTAAATCTATAGAAAACAGTTTAAAGACTAACAAAAACGAACTTGTTACTAAGGTTAATAATACCCTAGAGCGTAATAAGGAACTTGAGAAAGAGTTAGAAAAAACTCATTTAGCTCGTTTAGATTTAAGTATAGAGCAAATTGAAAAGCAAGCTGAGGATATAAAAGGAGTTAAGTTAATTTATCGACATATAGAGAATTTAGACAATAAAGTATTGCGTCAGGCTGCAGCAAATTTAACGAACAAAGTAGAAGATTTAATAGTAGTATATATTACGGGTAATAACGATAAATTATCTATTACGGTTGCGGTGAGTAAAGCTATAACAGACAAATACAATGCATGTATAATTGCAAAAGAACTCTCTTTATTCTTGGGGGGCAGCGGCGGAGGTGGACAAGCAAGCCTTGCTCAAGCCGGAGGAAGCGATATAGGCAAGTTAACTAACATCCATGAAAAATTATACAGTTTTATAACAGCGTCGTAATATACTAATTTAGGATGTGGTTGCGAGCAGTGGTATCGTTGTTGCATAACACATTTTATGTCATTCTCGCGTCGGCTGGAATCCAGAAAAAAGTATAAATACAGCAAATTTTTGAAATTAAAATCTTGCTTTATGCCATTGATTCCCGCCTCCGTAGGAATGACATCTAGGACTTTTTAAAATTGTCCGGTACTATGGACTTGATCGCAGGATTCACACTTGTTTTCTTATGGATACCGTGGTCAAACCACGGGATGACAGAGGTAAAATTGATCCACACTGGCAATGCTTCGCAGGAATGACATCGGTACCCACACAACCGTATATTATCGTTAAATATCCAAGTACTTCTACTAATTTATGGTTATTAGCAAAATTTCCTGCCTCATCATGATTGCCGTAATGATCAAAATTTATTAATATCTCTTCTTGAGAATTTTTATAAATTAGATTTGTAAATAAACACATGTCACGGTCAAATTTAGCTTCTACTGCTTTATTTTGTAAAAATTTAATTCCATTGATGCTTGTTTTAGACAATATGTAATACCTTTTTCTATAGCTTGAGTAAAAGAATCAATTAAATTAATATCTAATGTTTTCTTGATGTCTTCAGAAATTTTTGCAAAGCAATTTAAACCTTTATATTTGCCTACAAAATAAGACTCATCTTTTTTAATGTTCTGTTTATTAACATTCCAATTACTAACAATTTGGTTATTAGTGATTTTTTAGCTCATTTCAAAAAGTTTTTGTTGTTTTAGCCGTTGATATTTCTTTTGCATCATATTGCTCAATAAGCTCGTCTATATTTTCTGCTTTGTTATCTGTAGAGTAATTTGCAGAAATTTCTTGCTGTTTTTCTTCGGTTAATTGATTTGCATATTCTTGGGCTTTTTCTTTATTAAATAATAATAAAGAAAAAGCTATACCTATTTCTAAAGTTTCTTCATTTTTTTTGGTCATATTTTAAAAGGTTGTCTACCTTTTCAGGAATAGAGTTAAATTCTTAATTAGCAATTAAAACAGTACTCGAGATATTAATTAAATCAGCAGCTTCTTTTCCATCTAGATGATTGCTATCAATAATAATTTGTGAAACTTCAATATCCTCTTCTAATCCAAATAAAGCTTTAAATTGCCATAAATATTTATTTTGGAATTATTGTGCATTAGGGCTTTTTTTTTACAATATCAAATTGTTTAGTGTAGAGAGCTTGAAAACAATGATGTATTATCACTACAATCATTAATAAGTTTGTTCAGAACCTTAGCTTCATCAGCCTTAAAAAACTTACCTTCATTAAATTTAGCTACATATTCTAAACTTTTAATTAGAGAATTGAAGCATGTAGGTATTGCAATTTTATTAATTGATGCTAATCCTTTTGTAGAAACAGTAGGAAGATCTTGAGATATCTTTAATAAGTGTTTTAAATCTTTATATGTTAAGTAATTTATAGAAAAGCAGCTCAATAGTATTTTTTGCAGATTGATAATCTGCTTTATTGAAATATGCGATTCCAAGGTTATGATAACAATTACCTATATCTGTATATATATTTTTGTTTGCTAAATCCTCATTATCCATATTCACTAATTTACTTTTTAGCAACTTTATTACTTGATCAGCATCGTTTTTTGATAACAAAGCATCTGAAAAGTTTAACAATGCACAAAAATTTTGTTGACAGTGTGTTTCTAATAAAAGATACTAAGTTGGTAATGATTCAGATAGCTTCGTTATATTTAGGGCATTGATTAAAAAAAAAGCTAAGTTTACATCAGCAGTTTTTAATACATCTTTTATTAATTCTTCAGCTAGTTGGTCATGATTATTTTTTATGGCAATATTTATAGCATCACGCATAGCTTCGATTTTTAGAAATATAACTCTCCCGACATCTAAATTACTAATTTTTTTAGGTTACAGTTCGCATGTATAAAATTTCTTCTCTATTTTATACACAAAAATTTTTTTCAGATAATTTTTTAATCTGATATTTATCAAGTAGTGTATTACATTTTACACCCTAATACCGACGATTAATAAATAATTTTGTCATAACATTTTGTATAATAAGTTATTGCGTTATATTTAGATGTATCATTAATTAAGTAATTAACAACTTCTACCGTAATTTTAATATTTTTTACGAAGTCAATAGAATCCTGTAATGCCATAGCATAAAATTCGTCTGCTTGTAACATTTGTGTAAATTGTTTAAAATTACTACTATTACTACTATCTAAAAGAATTGATTTATTTTCAGAAAAAGTAATAGCTTGGAGATGATTTGGTGTAGATTGGAGAGTTTCTTGGTTCATCATAATTGATAATTGCTTGGAGGATTATATACTAATTTTGATTTTTTGTAAAGAACGTTAATATTCAAGTTCCCACTGTGAAATGAAGACTATCGTTGTTAAGAGCTATTACAAGTAGATCAGAGTTATTATATAACACTCATAATAGTTATTAATACTCTGTTTTCACAAAATAAAGTCCATAGGCAGGGGCGGTAAGACCAGCAGCTTTTCTATCTTTAGCTTCTAGAACATCTTTAATATGCTCTGCTTGCCAAATATTCTTACCAACAAGCACTAAACTACCAACAATGTTACGCACCATATGATGTAAAAATGATGGGGCTGAAAGATATAATTTTATTTCTTCGTCTCCTTTAACAATGTTAAGTTCAGTTAAAGTTTTAATCGGTGATTTTGATTGACATGAGCTAGCCCTAAATGAAGTAAAATCATGTTTGCCTAATAGATAAGCTGCAGCTTTTTGCATAGCTAGAACATCTAGAGGTGAACTAATCCACCATGCTCTATTTAAATCAATTACCGATGGATAAGGTCTATTAATAATTCTATATATATAATGACGAGAGGTGGCTGAAAATCTTGCATGAAAATCATTTAGGACTATTGCACAATGCCATACCACTACTGCATAAGGTCTTGCAAAATAGTTAATAGCCGTAATAATTTTGTGAGGTTCTAAATATTTTGAAAGATCAAAATGTGCTACTTGACCTATAGCATGAACACCGGCATCTGTTCTTCCTGACCCAAATAATATTACCTGTTCACCAGAAAATTTATAAATCGCTTCTTCTAATATCTGCTGTACCGACATTACTCCTGCTTGTCTTTGCCAACCTGCAAGATTCGTGCCTAAATATTCAATGGTGATCTTATATCGATACATAAAGAAGATTGTTATTGTCATTCCTATGGAAGGATACCTAAGCCGTCATTGCGAGAAGAATTACGCAGTAATTTGACAATGCAATCCAGCAAAAAAATCTGTAAATTAGAATTATTTTATTATTTTTCTGGATTGCCACGTCGGTTCGCTCCTCGCAATGACGATTTGGTATCCATGCAAAAAACCACAGGATGACATACAAGTATTATCATGCCTCTAGTAAATCTGATGGATTACCTTCACCACGCTTTCCACCGCTTCTAAAGCTATTAAGTTTTTTGGATCTAATAGGATGTTGTAACTTTCTTAAAGCTTTTGACTCGATTTGTCTTATACGTTCTCTAGTTACCTTAAATTGCTGCCCTACTTCTTCTAATGTATGGTCAGTATTCATACCTATACCGAAACGCATTCTAAGCACTCTTTCTTCACGAGGCGTAAGGGTTGCAAGTACTCTAGTGGTAACTTCTCGTAAATTTGACTGAATCGCTGCATCAATCGGTGCTATTGCATTCTTATCTTCGATAAAATCGCCTAATTGACCGCCGTCACTATCATCACCTACTGGATTCTCAAGACTTATAGGTTCTTTAGCTATTTTCATAACTTTACGCACTTTATCAAGCGGCATTGAAAGACGATTAGCGATTTCCGTTGCCGTTGGTTCGTATCCAAGTTCATTAAGCATTTGTCTTGAAGTACGCAGTATCTTATTAATTGTTTCAATCATATGCACAGGAATACGTATAGTCCTTGCTTGATCTGCAATAGCTCTTGTTATAGCCTGTCTAATCCACCAAGTAGCATAGGTAGAGAATTTATAACCACGGCGATATTCAAATTTATCCACCGCTTTCATAAGTCCTATATTACCCTCTTGAATTAAATCTAAAAACTGCAACCCTCTATTAGCATATTTTTTAGCGATAGATATAACTAAACGTAAATTCGCTTCTATCATATCCTTTTTTGCTTGCAGTGTTTGTCTCTCACTTTTTTGTATAGTATTCACTAGTTTTTTAAAATCATTAACTAAAAGACCGGTATTAGATTCTATAACCGATAATTCAGCAATCATTTGATCTATATAATCCGATTCTTTAGTAATTAACTCTTTCCAAGCGACTTTTTTATTTTTCAGCATTTTTTCTTTCCATGCTGCATTGATAACCGATCCTATATATTCATCGAGGAAATTTTGGCGCGTTACTCCATATTTTTCAGCAAGTTTTAAAAAAGCTGTTTCTTTATTAATTAAATCACGATTTATTCCATACATCTTACCTAAAATTTCTTCCGTTCTTTTAGAATTAAAATGTATTTCCGAAACTTCATGTAATAATAATTCCAAATTATTATTATATTTTTTGCTATTTTGTAAAACTTTAGGTTCAAAAGATTTTTCATAACATTTTTTAGCTTCAATGAGTAGCTCTTCGCAGATAAAAGAAATCTTTTTCATACGCTCTATGATATTAGGTAATATCTGCGTTTCTACTCTAGACATAGATAGGTGATTATCATCATGCTCTTCTCCTTCGGTCTCACTACTATGTTCTTCATCATTTTCGGGTGTTTCGTCATGTAAAATGTTAGCTTCTAAATCTATCAGGTCACGTAGTAACATTTTTTCATTAACTAAATCTTCATACCATACTATAAAACAACGCATAGCAATAGGGCTTCTGCATAAGGAAGCAGTCATTGTTTTGCGTCCTTCCTCAATCCTTTTTGCGATTTCTACTTCGTGTTCACGAGTTAAAAGATCGACTCCTCCCATATCCTTAAGATATAATCTTACAGGATCATCGGTAGTACCTATATTTTCTTCTTCTGCTTCATCTTCAGGTTCATTATCAATATTGGTAGATAGCTTAAATTCTTCATCCATTCCGATATCAAGCTTAATATCATCATCTTCGTTAGATTCTAAAATATCTACTCCCGCATCGGAAAATTTTAATATAGCTTCTTCTAATTGTCTTATTGAAGGATTTTCATTAAGAGGAAGAGCTTTGTTTATATCATCATAAGTGACAGGTATCTTTTTAGATTTAGCTTTTTTAAGTAAACTATCTATTTGATCTAGATCATTGTCTATATTGCTATTGCTCATTAAATACCTATATGCTTTTTCTTTTACAAGAAGTTTGAAATAATTAATTTATCGTGTGATTAATAAAAGATTCGTTTAAAACTTGAAGTTCATTTGCAATCTTCAGAATTTCTTTTTTATATACTAAAACTTTTTCAAAGTCGTGATTGTCTGTACTGTTTATGGTAATAGCGTATTCTTGTTGTAAATTTATTAGATAATATTTCTTATGTAGCCACTGCCATAATAAATCCAGTCTGATATTATTTTTATTAAATGAGATATCTAAAAACAAATTATCCGTTTTTGATAATAATAAAAAAATATCAAAAAAGCTAGTTTTTTCTACAATTGCAGTAATTTCACTTGCTTCTACATTATTATCTATAATCTCGTTTAAATACCAGTTACGAAATTCTTCAAGCGATTTATTATTAAAATTTAAATTTAAGATGAAATCTCTAATATCTTTTTCTTCAAGCATTATAGGAAATTTAACCAACAAAGCACAAAAAGCGTGTTCTAGTATTTCAAGCTCCGAATAGCCGTGACTTGAAACTATAGGCGCTAAATTTGAGCTTTTAGTTATAATTTTCTTCTGCTTTGTGACTAAATTTTGCCATATTTGATCTTTAAAAAACCTGTAATAACTTGCTTTTAAATTACTATCTGATATTTTATTGCAGTAATCTTTTAAATTTTTCTCTAAATTAGCTTTTTCTTCTGCGGTTTTAAAATTCTTGCCGCTATATTCAATATGCCAAATCATTTCTGATAGACTTATTCTTTGATCTATAAGCTTTGCAACAAAATCAGCACCATGTTTATTTACTGCATCGTCTGGATCAAGTCCTCTTGGTAACCTAATAAAAGAAATTTTCTTTTCACTATTAATAAGCGGTAATGCTAAGTTAATAGTTCTTATGCTAGCTTTTATGCCTGCATTATCTCCATCAAGACATAATATAATTTCATCGCCGGCACGCCATAATTTATGTAAGTGATTCTCGGTAACGCTAGTACCGAGACTCGCAACCGCTTCACTAAAGCCTGCTTGATGTAGTGCTATAACATCAAAATAACCTTCTACTAAAATCGAATGATTTTTTTTATAGCTACTGCTTATCGCTTTATGCTCACCGTATAGAGTTTCACTTTTTTGAAATACTGTAGTTTCAGGTGAATTTAAGTATTTAGGTAGCCCTTCCCCAAGTACCCTACCGCCAAAGCCTACAATTTTATTGTAAATATTTCTAATTGGAATAGTAATACGGTTAGAAAATAAATTATATATTTCACCGTTTTCTCGTTTACCTATTAAGCCGGCTTTGCCGAGTTTTATAATATCTATATTTTTATCACGAAAAAATTTTTCAAATTTATTATTTCTTGGAGCAAAACCTATTGAGAATTCTTTTATTGTCGTTTCGGTAATATTTCTTTGGTGTAGATAATTTAATATTTCAGGCGTTAATTGCTTTATAAAAAATTTATTAGCAAGCTCTAAAATATTTAAAATTTCATCGGATTCTTCATAAAATTCTTTCTGTTTCGTAGTTAATTTCGGTATCTCTATACCGTAATCGGTTGCAAGCTTTATAGCAGATTCATTATAGGATAGACCGCTAATATTAGAAGTAAATTTTATAACGTCACCAGCTGCTTTACAGCCAAAACAATAGAAAAATCTCTTACTATCACTAACTGTAAAAGATGGGGTCTTTTCTTGATGGAAAGGACATAAACCGACATAGTTACCGGATTTTCTGGTTAAAACTACTTTTTGCCGCACTACATCAAATATGTTAATACGGTTTCTTAAGAACTCATAAAATTCCGGTGCAACTCTCATTATATTACAATATGTAGGAAAGCATAGCTGTAGAAAAACAATAAGAAAGTGGTATAGACAAATTATCGTTAATTCTTAAATCTTTTGAATAAAATTCAGTTGCCGTAGCCCCTATACAACTTATTATAATAATAATAAAACTTGTATTATATCCTAAATAGAAATACACTAATACACTTATAAAAATTGCAGAAGCTAAGAAGGTAACAGAACCTGCTATAGATTTACCGTTACCTAAGCTATTTCCTATTTTAACGCCGACAAGAGCCGCTAAACAATCTGAAATAATTAAAATCAACCACGAACAAATCACTAAATTTTTGGGAAAAAGAAGAGCAGTTAAGAAAAGACCAAGCATCATAAAGCTAATGCCGCTTAAAGTACAATAACCATTATTTTCTTCGAACCTTATAACTTTTGAGAAAAATTTAGTTACAAATTCACTAATTTTTGCATTATTATGACGTGATACATCTAAATATAATGTAACAGCCGTTATTATGAATAATAACAACGTAATAACGGTTCTTGGAATAAATAAATAAAGCAGAGGAAATATTATAGCCGATAAGTGAAAAATTTTACGGTTTTTCTCAAAGTCAAAATCTTTAATTTCCATAGGATTACTAATTTGTTGCTATTGTTTATGAAAAATAATACCTACGTCATTACAAGCAAGAATTGATATTGTTGCATAACTCAAAAAAACGCGTTCGATACAATCCCCGCGTAGACGTGGATCCAGAATAAATAACTTTAATACTAATATAGCAAGTTACATATTTGATAAAATAAGCATATAAAAACTTGTTTTTATATGCTTTACTGGATTCCTGCCTTCGCGTGAATGACATCTAAATTTAAAACTCACTGTTTTCAGGCAGTGCCAAACAATTAAAAAGGCTTATTTGACAAATTTAACTATTACAAATATACTTGTTGAAATCTATATTATTGAAAATAGTATACTAAAATTACTAAATCTATACAATATAATTATGAATACAAAATTTCCTATCACCGCTAAAGGTTTTGAAAAATTAGAACACGAGCTTAAACATTTAAAACATGTAGAGCGTAAAAAAATTAGTGAAGATATATCCGAAGCGCGAGAACACGGCGATTTATCAGAGAATGCAGAATATGAAGCGGCACGTGAGAAACAAGCATTTATAGAAGGGCGTATTAAAGAGCTTGAAGATATGACGGCAAGAGCAGAAATTATTGATATTGGTAAATTATCAGGAGATAACATAAAATTCGGAGCTACGGTTACTTTGATTGACGACGATACTGAAGAAGAAGTAACATATATTATTGTAGGAGAATATGAAGCCGATATAACTAGAAAGAGAGTTTCAATCGCTTCTCCTATAGCAAAAGCTTTGATTGGAAAATCGGTAGGTGATTTTGTAGAAGTTACAACACCGAGAGGATCTAAATCATACGAAGTAGTTACCGTTGAATATAAAGAACTGGAGTTGTAATTTGACTTGTTCGTCATTGCGAGGAAAAGCTGTAAGTTGTGACGAAGCAATCCAGTTAAAAATTCTGATTTACAGAATTTTTTTGTTTTTCTGGATTGCCACGTCGATTTGATCCTCGTAATGACGGTTCTGATATCCACGCAACAACGCAAATATTACATTATAATTACTTCTTTTTAAACATCTCGAGCATTCTTTTTGTTACTATAAATCCGCCGAAGATATTTATAGAAGCAATCAGCGTTGCAAAATACCCAAGTAAACCGTGAAACCCAAAAGCAGGGCTACTTGCGGCAATCATAGAACTAAGAACTATAATACCTGAAATAGCGTTAGTAATAGACATAAGCGGAGTATGTAGTGCAGGCGTTACTTTCCACACAACATAATAGCCTACAAAAGAAGCTAATACAAAAACAGTTATAGCAAATACTAGAGGATCTATAGTACTTGTGTTTGTTTGCCAACTAGTATCTATTACCAAATCTTTTAATTTATTTGATAATTCTTGGGTATTATGGGCAATTTCAGCAGCCTGTTTAGCCATTATCGGTAATTGATTCATACTTTTCTCTTGGTTATTTTTTCATTTTCATTGCGAGGAGATGCACCAGCATCGACGCGGCAATCCAGTTAAATAATTACTTAACCTTCTCACTCACAATTTTGCCGTCTTTAGTAATCAACATATCACGTACTAACCCATCATCCATATTAAATTTACCGTCTTGCAACGCATAGGTTAGAAAATTATACAAATTCTTAGCATATAATTTTGAGCTGTCTGTAGCAATTTTAGTAGCAAGGTTTGATAAACCTATTATTGTAACTCCGTGCTTATTAACGATCTTATCCGGTTCTGAACCTTCTACGTTTCCGCCTGTACTAGTCGATATATCAACAATCACTGAGCCATACTTCATAGATTCTAACATTTTTTCTGTAACAAGCAGAGGGGCTTTTTTGCCTGGAATTTGTGCAGTAGTAATAACTATATCATATCCTTTAATAATTTTTGCTAGAAACTCTGCTTGTTTCGCCTTATAATCTCCCGAACTCTCATTAGCATAACCTGATTTATCTTGTAAATCTTCTTGTAGTTCCAGTGAAACAAACTTAGCTCCTAAGCTTTCTACCTGCTCTTTGGTAGCAGCCCTTACATCATATCCTGCAACAATACTACCGAGTCTTTTTGCCGTTGCAATAGCTTGGAGTCCTGCAACACCGATACCAAGCACCAAAGTTTTGCACGGTGAAATCGTACCTGCTGCCGTCATCATCATAGGAAAAGCCCTTGTATAATGATAGCTTGCTTCAATTACGGCTCTATAACCAACTAAGTTACTTTGAGAAGACAAAGCATCCATATTTTGAGCTTTAGTAATTCTCGGCACAAATTCCATAGCAAAAGTCGTAAGATTTTTTTTAGCTGCCGCTTTTATATATTCATGATTTAAATAAGGCGATAATAATCCTACAATAATTGCTCCTTTTTTTGCGAATTCAAGCTCACTATATTTATCCGTAACGGATGAAGGTTGTACCTTTAATATAATATCGGCATCAGAAATAATCTCGAGTGGTACCGAAGATATTTTAGCACCTCGAGCAATATACTCTTCATCAAGAAAACCGGCATGAAGACCTATATCTTTTTCTACCGTAACTGCATAACCTTTTTTGACTAGTAACTCCGCTACTTCAGGCGTTATGGCGGCACGCGATTCATGCTTGGCTTTTTCTTTTAAAGCAACGATTTTCATAAATATCATTTGTTTTAACAAAATAACTAAGGTATTTTAAACATAATTTAAAATATAAAACAATAAAAATGAAAAAAATATTCTTAGTTATTATTTGTGTTTTTATAAATTCAGTCGTAGCGTTTGGAGGAGCGGATGATAAAACAACTATTTCAGAGCTAAAAACTTATTTACGTACTATAAAATCAATTGCGATAGATTTTACTCAAGAAGATTCGTACGGTAAAATAGTTGAAGGAAAATTGTTAATCCACAAACCTTATAATTTTAGATGTAATTATTATCCTCCTTTCCCTTTAGTTATAATAGGTACTAAAAATTTCGTATCGATGTATGATTATGATATGGAGCAAGTAAGCCGTATTAATAGAAGCGAAAATGCATTGAATTTTTTATTAGAAGATAATAAGCATTTTGACAAGGATTTTGTTTTTGAATCAGTAATTAACGAAAGAAATATTTCTAAAATTACTATCTATCATACTCTAACGGAAAAACGTAGCGAAATTACTTTTAATAAAGCTACTAAACAAATTGAAGCATTAAAAATATTTGCAGATAATAATATAGTCACTATTACTTTTGATAAAATAGCTAAAGTACAAAAATTTTCCGATGATTTGTTTAAATTAAAAAACCCTGCGATATTTGGTCCTCCTGAAAGATTAACAAAATCGGAAATAGAAAAAAAATATATTGTTTCTTGAAAATAAACAGACTATGTTAGTAATGCTGGTAGTGGGCGTTGTGCCTGCTTAGTCGGTCAGGTCTGAAAGGAAGCAGCCGGAGTGGGATGCGGTGGGTCATTACTAGCACTATTCTAATTTCGATGTCATTCCCGCGCAGTTCAGTAAAACACACTGTGTTACCACATAGCTTGACCACGTGGTCCATAAAAACAATTCAAAATACTAATGCTTTTGGTATTTTTAACTGGATCCTGTGGTCAAGCCACGGGATGTGAAGACAGAGGTGGAATTGATCCACGCAACAACGCACGAAAGCGGGAATGACATAGAGAATTACACAATAACACCGGTTTTTAGCTAGAATGCCATAAAAAGTCTTATAACAATCGTGCTATATATAAATTCATCAAATCAATATATTCCTTTTGCAAGGAAATATCGTCCTAGTAACTTTGCCGAGCTTCAGGGGCAAGAGGTATTAGTCAAAGTTTTAAGCTATACTATTTTAAACGATAGGCTAGCCGGAGGCTATCTTTTAACGGGTATTAGAGGAGTCGGTAAAACTACTTCCGCCCGAATTATTGCTAAAGCCGTAAACTGTTCTGCTTTAATTACAGAAAATACGACTATTAAAACATGCGAAGAATGTACAAATTGTATCAGCTTTAATAATCATAATCACCCTGATATAATCGAAATTGACGCAGCAAGTAAAACTAGCGTAGATGATATACGTAGAATTATAGAATCTGCTGAATATAAACCTCTACAAGGTAAACATAAAATCTTCATCATTGATGAGGTGCATATGCTCTCTAAGGGAGCGTTTAATGCACTTCTTAAGACTTTAGAAGAACCGCCGCCTCATATAATATTTATCTTTGCAACAACGGAAGTACAAAAGATACCTGCAACTATCATCTCAAGATGTCAACGTTATGATTTAAGGCGGTTGAATTTTGAAGAAATTTTTAAGCTACTTGAATATATAGCTAAGCAAGAAAACTTAAAAACCGATATAGAATCTTTAAGAATTATAGCTTATAAGTCTGAAGGATCGGCACGTGATGCAGTATCTATTTTAGATCAAGCAGCTAGTATGTCGGCGAAATCTGATAATATCATTAGCCCTCAAGTAATTAATCAAATACTTGGGCTTGTTGATACTTCGGTTATAATAGAATTTGTGGAGTATATAATTCATAGAGAGACGGAAAAAGCTATAAATTTAATAAATAAACTTTACGGTTTTTCTGTTAATCTTGAGATTTTTATAGAATCGGTAGCAGATTTTATTGCTTATCTTAACAAAGCAAAAATGTTACATAATTATAGTTTACCGATATATGAATCATTTAACGATAGGACTAACAGCATATTAGATACAATCAGCTTGCCACATCTATCAATCTTATGGCAAATATATAATAAGGGAGTAGTGGAAATAAAAAGTTCCTATAATCAACTAACAGAAACGGAAATGTTAGTTATAAAATCTATATATTCGACGTCGCTGCCGCTGCTTGACGATTCTGATGGTAATAATCAAAATTTAAATCAATCAATTAATCCGGAAATAAAAAAAAATTTTGAAATTGTAGATTTTCTTAAATATCTATATAAAAATAATGAGATAGATATATATTATTTCCTACTCAATCATGCGGAGCTTAAAAATCTCAGTGATAATAGATTAGAGTTCTGCAGTCTTGAAATTAAAAGTAAATTAAAGAAACAAATAGAAGATTTGTTAGCTGATTTTACTAAAGAAAAGTGTAAATTTATAGTAATAAAAGAGCAGAACAAGCAAACCTTAAAGAGCCAGTTAATAGATAAGATTGCAGCAAGTAATGATTTTGGTTTAATTAAAAAACATTTCCCGAATGCGGAAATTTCAGATATATTACTTAAAAATTAAAGGATAGAATTATGGTAAATTTTAATCAGTTTTTAAAGCAAGCCCAATCAATGCAAAAAAAAATGCAAGAAGCACAAGAGCAAATGGCAAATGCAAGGTATACCGGTAAAGCAGGTGGCGGGCTTGTTGAAATTATTATCACCGGTAAAGGGGAAGTTGCAAAGATTTCAATTGATGAATCTTTATTAAAATCAGAAGAAAAAGAAATGCTTGAGGATTTAATTAAAGTTGCCTTTAACGATGCTAAACAAAAATGTGATGAAGATTCTCAAAATTCTTTATCAGGAGCTTTAAACGGTATGAGCTTACCGCCCGGTTTCAAAATGCCATTTTAATACGGCGTTTTGCGTCATTCCAGTAAAGCATTGTTGCATGGATCGGTAAAAAATCCACCGTGTTACCCCGTAGCTTGCCACGTGGTCCATAAAAACAATAACAATACTAATAATTTTAGTATTGTTAACTGGATCCAGTGGTCAAGCCACGGGATGACGTCTCTCTTAATGTGACACAAATGCGGCATGACATGGATGGAATCAAGCCACGCAACAACACTTTCTAAGTGCTATAAACTTCCTTGAAAAGAAGTCTAATAATTCAGAATTAATAAATCCTTATCAATCCTGAAACTTTTAAAACGCTCGAGTAGCGACATACCAAGCAGTGAGATATAAAGTTCACCAAGGCCTACATGTCCTTTGATATTCTTAAATTCCGTACCGATTACTACACTATTTAAGGTTATAGGTGCGGCTTTATTTTCACCGTTAGCTGTCAGATAAGTTCTGGTATATTTTAATTTAGTTAAGTCAAAGCCTAATTTTTGGGCATCTTCTTTAGTCAAAGCGATATCACTTGCACCGGTATCTATCATAAATTTTATTTTAACGTTATTTACAAAAGCATTGATATAAAAATGCCCGTCTCCGCTGCGGGCTATAATAATTTCTCCGACTTCAGTAGACCATTTATATGATGGAATTAAAGCAGACATTACCCTATGATAAGCATAGTGCAGCTCAAACCTAAAAGCATAACCGGTGATTATAACTAAAAAAATTGCTGCCCACATTGCTAATTGCAAACAAAATCTGCGTATTGCATTTTGGCTAATAGTACTGTAGATTATACTAAATAATATTAATAACGACGCACAAAAACTCCATATATTTTGTAGTTCTTTAAAAAATTTTGGATAATGCTGATTGATATATTTGTATAACAAACCGGTTACAATTACGGTGCTGCAAATTATAAAAATAAGTTTTATAAGTTTTTTATTCATATAAAATAATTTTTAACCTATATAATCAAACCAAAGTACCAGCCCATTTTTAGGTGGGAAACTACCTTTTTGGGTCACTAGAATAATAATTCCAAGTGCTTCTGATGATTTTTTACAATTTAAAGCTTCTTCAAGTATACTAAAACGATATTACCATATCTATAACATTGCACTGGTTTACAACTAGCTTGTTGTTTTTTTAACAAGGTTAAAAACTCATCCCTTGCTCAATTTCAATATTTCCTGAGAATTGACAACCTGTTGTGTGTCTTCAAAAGACTAATAATATTTTTTAAGTATGGTAATTTGAATTTTTCATCAAAATCTAAACTTCCGTGATCTACCATTAATGCAATTGCCGTTGCCAAAACAGATTTTGAAACCGATGCTAACAGAAATAAAGTTTTATCCGTAATAACTCCACTCTTAACTCTCTGATTTCCAAACATTGTTTTATAAATAATCTCATCTTTGTATAAAATTGCAATTGCTCCTCCTTGTAATGCGTCTTTTTGCAATTCGAGCTTTTTATTCATATAGCGATATTATTTTGATTTACAGATATGACACTAAGAAATTAAATACGGGAAAATAATTTATTATACACTTCATTCCGATTTCTTTTCCCAATAGCAAGTACTCTTATCATCTACTTCATACACTAGTCGGTAACCGACTGTGACCTCAACTTTATTTTATATAAGTTATTTCCACCGTTTACTGCATCTTTGGTACGTGTGGTGATTTAAGTCTCTCTGATAACTTCTTTTTAAACTGTTCTTTTATTGTAAAACCTAACTTATTCAATTCTTTATTTGGCAATAGGGATAAATTATAGACTATAAGTCATTTATATCAACCTTGATCGCTGCCTTTTTATCTTTTAATCTAATTTAAGAAAGCTCTAATAAATAATTATCATCTAAAGCTTCAATGATTCTTGCGTATAATTTAGCTGAAATTAAATAAGCAGTCGGTTCATTATTATTTAATAAGGCTATAGGCTCTCACCGCTTGCCTTATCCAATAATGCAGTAGGGCTTTTTTAAATTCTGAGATACTAACTGTTAGATTTGCATAAATATGTTCCATTATTAGACCTATAATTTTATCGTTGTCAAGAAAATCACATCAAATCACCGATATTCTCTAAAAATAACCTAGCTCGATGCGATGCCGGTTTCTTAAAAAACTCCTCCGCAGGCTGATTTGCTAAAATCTGTCCTTGATCCATAAAAATAATACGATCTGCTATTAATTTTGCAAATTTCAAATGGTGCGTAACCACTACCATGCTCATTTGATCTTTTAATAAATTTATATTCTCTATAACATCTTTAATATTTTCAGGATCAAGTGACGAAGTCGGTTCGTCGAATAACAAAATTTCCGGCTTCATCATTAAAGCCCTTGCTATCGCTATTCGCTGCTTTTGTCCTCCTGATAGGCTTGCCGGATATGAGTCAAATTTTTGCGTTAGTTTAAATTTTGCAAGTAATTCCTTTGCCATAGCAATTGCTTGTTCTTTCGGCAATTTTAAAACATTTACCGGTGTATAAATTAGGTTTGCTCCTACAGTTAAATGAGGAAAGAGATTAAAATTTTGAAAAACCATACCGACTTTTAAACAAAGCTTTCTTCTATCTTTTGGCAGTAACTTCTTCTCGTCTACCAAACAAGTACCGCTACTTGGTTCTGCTAAATTATTTAAAATTCTAAGCAGAGTAGTTTTACCGCTTCCCGAAGGTCCAATTATTACAGTAGTCTCCTTGGTAGTAAAACTTAAATTAATATTCTTAATTGCATAATTCTTGCCGTAACGCTTACAAACTTTTTCTAAAATAATCATAAACTAAACCGTAAATCTATAACCGTCATAAAGCGGTTTAACGTTATTTGGAAGCATTTTCGTAATTTCATGATAATCTATTGTATGTCTCATATTAGTTAATAATATCTGCTCAGGTTGATATTTTTCACGCCATTCTAGAACTTTATCAAGCCCTGCATGATTCAGATTTGATTTATAATCCATACAATCTAATATCCATATTTTTATATCTTTTAAAAATTTTTCCGATTCAGGCGGAAAATCGATTACATCGGGCGAATAAACAAAATCACCTATACGCAAGCCCAAACTATCTATAGGACCATGATGTTGTCTAAAAAATTGTATTTCGATAGTATTAATCTTAATTTTATCAAAAAAACTAACAGATTGCGTTGTGAACAGTCGCCCAAGCTTAAATAACTTATTAGTAAATAGATAATCAAATTTTGTATAGAGATTTGCCGTACTATCGTGATCTGTATAGATTTTAAATGGCTTACCTTGCATAAAAGTAAACACCCGTAAGTCATCTATACCGTTAACGTGATCGGAATGATAATGTGTTAATATAGCACAATCAAGCTTATTGATCTTTTCTCGTAATAGTTGATTTCTAATATCAAAACCGAAATCAACTAATATTTGACTATTTTCATCGTTAATATATATTGCTGATCTAGTCCTTTTATTATACTTTGAATGAGATGCACAAATACTGCAATCACACCCGATCACCGGTACGCCTATAGATGCTCCACACCCGAGTACTACGACTTGTAACATAAATATTTAAAATGATGTTTGAAGTTTTTTATAATTTTTACGGCTTAAATCAAGAAATATTCTTATTTTTGAATAAAATTACTAATATCGGCTCTATACCTTATTTTTTAAAAATAATTTCGTTTTGTTTTAATATCGCTAATTTCGCCTTAATATATATTTTATACTGTATATATTTTTATATTCAATTAAAGAAAATTAAAAATGATAATGAACGACAAAATAAATTTTGGCACGGTTATAATAAATTAGTTGAAATCGGTATAATATACGGGGTATTCGGTTTAATTTTTACCGCTCTTAAATTTTTAGTTAATTTTCCTCGCCCTTATTGCAGTCTTCCTGCGGATAGTGTCATGACCATAATAAATACTGCAAATGAAAGATGCTTTTCAAGCTTTCCAAGCAGCCACGCAGCTCTTAGCGTTTTAGTAATATATTTTATTTTGGATTATATTAAATTACCATTAAAAATCTTAATGATTTGTGTTATTATGCTCGTATCTTTATCTCGCATAAGCCTTGCCATGCATTACCCAAGTGATATAATTTACGGCATTGCTATTGCATTTATAACAATACTAATAGGTAAATTAATTTATCGCATCTTTGCAAATAATATAATAAGAAAGGTTGGTGTAATGCTTACTATTATCATTCCACGACTTGATCGCGGAATCCGTTAAAAATATTAGTATTTTTTATTATTTTTATTGGTACCGTGGTCAAGCCACGGTATGACAAATTTGGAACAAATCTATGCTGCTATATCGAAAATACTTTATAAAAAATATCTTACCGCTGCTTATAGTAGTTACTTTTTCATTGACTAGTATAGTATGGATAACACAAATATTAAAACTTTTATACTTATTTGATAAAGGTATAAAAGTTATGGATTTCTTCAATTTAATAGTTCTAGTGCTTCCTACTTTATTATTTATTCTGTTACCAGTAATAACGGTTATTGCAATCATCTATATCTATAATAATTTAAAAGTCGAGCGACAATTAATTATATTACAAGCTTCGGGAGTTAATAATGTACAGTTAGCATTGCCTGCTTTATATGTCGCATTAATAGTTATGCTACTTGCTTATTATATATCTTCTACCATCATGCCGTTATCTCATATAAACTTAAAATCACATTTAAACTTTATAAAGAATAATTATATCTCAAGTATGATTGAAGAGAAAACTTTTAATAAAGTAACGAAAGATATCACTGTTTTTATAGATAAAAAATCAGCAGGAAATATTATGAACGGAGTAATAATATTTGATAATCGCAATGCTGATAATCCATCAGTAGTATTTGCTGGTTCAGGTACTCTTAATATATATGATAACAACCCGATTTTTGAACTTAATAAAGGTCTAAGACAAGAATATGACGTAAACGGTAATTTAACTCAACTAACTTTTGATTCTTTAATGATAAAGCTACAAAATGATAATCATTTAGCATCACAAAGAACTCAACATAATAAAGAAGCAAACGAATATTATATAAGCGAATTACTCGCCCCTACTCATGATTTAGTTATTACTAAAAAAATTAAATTAATTGCTGAAGCACATCAAAGAATAATTTGGCCTTTATATAATTTTGTATTACCTTTTTTAGCACTTGCAGTTTTTCTAAGATATCCTTATAGCAAAAAAACAACTTTTATGCCAGTATTATTTTCTACCTTAACAGTATTGCTAGTTACTTCAATTCATTTTATATTGCAAAATTTTGCTTCAAAAAATCTAGATTTTATTTTTGCTTGTTACTCCAATTTGGTTATTGCTTTAACGATCGGATTATATTTATTTGTACGTAAAAGAATATAAATCTATTCTACCTTATTCCACGTTCCACGAAGATTTTGAGTAAAACAATCGATTTTATTTTCCTGCTCGGTAAATTTATTTATTTTAACTGTTAATTCTTTTAAATCTTCCGGTGAATCGGTTATTATAATTATTCTTTTAAACACTTCTACATAGTCCTTAATTTGTAAAATTTTTTCTATAGCTGTAGGTGAAATAATGATAAGCACACTAGCATTATTAGGATTTTGTAACTCATCGGTAATATAAATCGGCTGTTTTTCAGGCTGCGGATCAAGTTTACTACCATGAGGTATAAATTGCTTACGTGAATAAGTCCAAAGATGTTTATTGAGCATCTCTTGTTGATCTGCATCTGTAGTTAATATCACACTTTTAAGATCATAGTGATAGCATTTTTCTATCAGAAGCAATATCGATTTTAAAAGCAATTCATCGCTTGTTTGATAAATACTAAATTGCTGCATGGAATTTTATAATTAATTGTTTATTCAGTTCTATTAATGTATATCAGTATTGTCTGCTCCTTGGACTAACACTTAATAATTTGCTACACTTGTTTTATTGACTATAAATCTCACAAGATTTTCATTTAAATAATTTAGCGTTTCCCCAGTTATATTATTATGTATAACATTTATTGGGAAGTAGTGGTTTGAGAAGAAACTTCTGTCACTTCACTTTCTTCAGTATTGTTGCTGAAAGTAGAACGCATAGCTGTACTCTTATTAAATTAAAAAATTATCTAAAATATTAAGCCGTTTATTTAATATACAAGTAACTTCAAGGTAATTAATAGACTATGAAATTAAATAATTACAAAATTAGAGAAATGGTACGGATGAAGGGACTTGAACCCCCACGCCTCGCGGCACAAGAACCTAAATCTTGCATGTCTACCAGTTTCATCACATCCGCATATGGAAATGTCGTTACCGTAAGTCATTGTTGCGTGGATCGGTTTTTGTGTCTAAGCTACGCAAATTGCATAGCAATTGTACGTCCGCAATCTCAGGAATTTGTTATTATTTTTGAGATTGCCGCACAGCCTACGGCTGCTCGCAATGACATTTTCTGATCCACACAACAATGACATCAAAGTATTTTAATCAAAAAATTATAATACACATCATATAATTTTTGTAAATCGCTAATTTTTGTGTATTCGTTTATTTTATGTGCCGTTTCGGATAATAAACCGAATTCTACTAACGGACAATAATTTTTGACGAATCTTGCATCTGACGTACCGCCGCTTGTAGAGAATTTAGGTTTTATTTTAAGAGTATGCTCTACTACTTTAGCAAATTCTTTTATTTTAGCACTAGGATTCTGAATAAAACTTCCAGCAAAACTACTATATTCTAACTTATAATCTACCTTATATTCTTTGCAATATCGTTTAATAATTTCTTCTACCTGTTTTGCTAAAGTTTCTGCACTATGTAAATTATTAAAACGTATATTGAAAGATGCTTCAGTACTTGCCGGAATTACATTTGAGGTCTCATTACCAACATCAATATTCGTTACTTCAAGATTTGAATTTTGAAAAAATTCAGTACCTTCATCAAGTCTTATATTCGTTAACTCATGCAATATTTTTATTAAGCAAGGCAACGGATTATTTGCTTTATGAGGATAAGCTACATGCCCTGCTAAACCGTCTATATTTAATTTAAAGTTAACACTTCCTCTTCGGCCGATCTTAATTGTATCGCCTATTTCTTTTTCACAAGTAGGTTCACCGACAATAGCAAAATCTACCTTATATCCCTGGTCATAAATATATTGCAGCATTTCTTTAGTGCCATGCTTTGCTTTCCCCTCTTCATCACTAGTAAGTAAGAAACTAATAGAACCTTTAAAACCGGCATTATTTTTTATAAAATCTAAGCTAGCTGCTAGAAAGCACGCTATAGCCCCTTTCATATCCACCGCACCTCTGCCATATATCTTACCATCTTGCTTGCTAGCCTTAAATGGACTCGAATTATGCCAAAGCGCATGATTATCTACCGGCACTACATCTACATGACCAACAAAGCAAATATTAGGCTCATTTCTACCAAAAATAGCATAAAGGTTAGTGACTTGCTCGCTTTTAAAATCGCCGAATATTTTTATTTCGGTCTTAAAGCCGTGCTGTTTAAGCAAATCATCAATATACTCAATAGCACCATCGTTTTCAGGAGTTACAGACTTAAAACCAATCAAATCTTTTAAGTAGTGAATGTACATCAATCATTGCCAAAGTGAATTTAATTTAGCTTCATTATTAGTATAAAATAAAAACAACTCATCTACTCTTAGTGTATCTATTTGCTGGATTTCACTATGTCCATCATAACATTGTAAAACAGTGTTCATCTTTGCGATTCTAGTAGTTTTAGTTAGCTCTCGTCCATATAATGTATTAAACATTAACTTTTCTAAATCTTCTTCAGTGTTAATTATATTATTTTCTTTTATATAATTAACAACTTCAGTTAAAACACCACCTGCACCACAAAAATGATCATAAACAGTTTCTCCAAACTTTGGATCAATTAGGGTAATAATTGTTTTGATTATATTTCTCGGTGTAGAATATCCACCAAAATTATTTTCAATCAAAATAATTTTTCTAGGAAACACTCAAATGCATCACATTTTATATCAGTATCAATTGTAGATAAAATGAGAGGATCGATTGCATCAATAATATGACGAAGAGTATTATTACTTAGAGAAATAGGCGTAAGAACATCACCACCGTATTTATTCTATAACATAGCTATTAATGTAACCGATAATATTATCGTTTGATTGTGCTTTGATATTATTCCACCAAGATTTTTTGTTATTTTCGCTTAATAACTTTAAGAATAATATATTTGCAAATTCGCTAAATCTTTCTATTCCTGCTCGGAGTCCTTCACTTCTTAAAAGATTATTCAAGTTTTTAAATATCGATATTAATTCTTCACGTGATACTTTAACTGCTTTCTGTATATTCCAAACTTCATTACTGTTTGCTTCTAAAAAAACTAATAATTCTTTTTCACGCAGTAATTCCATTACTTCATCACTTTAATATAAGCTCTTTATTATTAGCAACAAAAGCTCAGTTCATTGCAAACACTATAGGTACATCAAGCAATGTTGCATATTCCATTGCTTGATCCAAAGCTCGCCTTAAATCTGCTCATGTTTTTTTGCTTCTATTATTACAATAGGTTTATCATTATTACTTTCATATAAGATATAATCCGGTCTTTTTCCGTTTAATATTGTATGTTCTGTTTTTGATTTTGATTTTTGGAAATAAACATTCTTTTTAGTATCATTATCTATATGCAAGCCCTTATTTACAATGTTATTACTGATAATCCATTCAGTTTTCTGTTCTGCTAACATAAGAATTGCTTAGATATTTTTATTTTGTAATTAATAATTATATCTTCTTACACTTATTATATAAGATTATAAAAGTACAAAAACAACTTTTTAGCTCACTAAAAAATAAATTATCACTATGGATTGACATAGATTTCTGACTTTCTTAATGAGTTTAAATAACTTATTATTATGAGCTTGTTATAACTAATATTAAAATCATTGGTATAAATAATCAATTAAAAAATTAATGAAATCTGGTACTTTTGCCGGTATATTATTAAAATTATTGCTTTTACTTTAGCAATAATTGTCAGCAATAATATTTTGCTAGAAAAATATTATTCTTCTTTTATTTAAATGTAAGTTTACAAACAACTTTTATAGAGTTCGTTAATGACTGTCCCATGACATTCTTCTTTTTATTAATAGGTTTAGAAATGAAATTTCACCTAGTAGAATGTGAATATAAAAATAAAAAAACTATTATTACGTTAGGCAACAGCCATTGGATGTGTGGTAGTTCATGCCTTAATATACATATTTTTTAATTATGATAAACCTGGATTAATAAAAGGATGGGCTGTTCCTATAGCAACCGATACTGCTTTTGTCCTTGGTATTGTATCTTTTTTCAGTCGACATATATCTTTAGAATTACGAACTTTTATTATAGGTTTCTCATTAATTGACGATGCTTTTGCGCCAATTATACTATCCTGATTTTATACTAAAACAATCAATACTCCAGCATTATTAATTTCCTCTGTAATTATATTCATCTTGTTTATATTGAATTATAGACAAGTTAAACAATTATTGTATTCTATAGCTGTAGGTTTATTATTATGGATTAGTATGATGGAGTCAGGTATTCACGGTACTTTATGCTGAGCTGTTATAACACTTTTTATACATGTTAATATAAAGGGAGAATGTAACACTTCTTTTAAAAAACTTGACAACTTAACTCGTCCTTTTGTAAATTACATTATTTTACAGCTTTTTGTATTTATGAATTACGGTATCCTTTTAGAAAATTTTGTATTTAAAGGCACCCGTTCCAACTCAATACTTGCTTTAATTTATGGGATAATATTTGGTTTATTTGTAATGTAAGCAATTAGTTATTATGCTATTTTCATATCCACTTGTAAAATTTAAACTCTGTAATTTATCAAGTGATACCTCATGGTTAAAATTTTACTCTATATCTATACTTGGAGGAATTGGATTTACCCTAAGTTCATTTATAGGTAGTATTACGTTTGATAGTAGTTGTCCTTCAAACTCTATGAGAGCTGCAGTAATAATAGGCTCTTTAATTTCTGCATTATTTGGCGTATCCGTTCTAAAATATTGTACTAGAAAAGAGTAAAGAACCTAAGAAGCTCTACCTTGAGTAACATACCCATTTTCTGACAAGCGTGAGGATCGAAGTCTATAACTAATAGACAAGCCGACGAACAACGAAGAAATTGTTGCGTGGACCGATGAAATCCAAGGGGTCCATAAAAACAATAAAAATACTAATAATTTTAGATTTTTAACTGGATCCCGTGGTCAAGCCACGGGGATGACAGAGATGAAACTGATCCTCACAACAATGCTAATAACGAAGCACAAAGTGGGGATCAGTTTACTATACTCATTAAATAACGATTATAGGATTTTAATAACACATCATATTTTTGTTTGAAAAAAACAGGATATTGTACTATATAGATATTATTGGAAGAAGGAATCTCTTTTTCAAGCTTATTTAGCATAAAAGGCATATTATAATTATATTCTACTAAAATTACTGAAGCAAGATTGTAAGTTACAATAAAATCAACCGCTTTCTTAATATTATCTTCTTCAGACATTATTTTATTCGGAGCAAGTATTACCTGCTGTTCTATAACATTACGTTCCTTTAACAAATTTCTTAATTGCTCTGTAGATTCTATACCGATAATAAATAATATAGGTGCATAGCCTGCTTTGAGCAAAGCAATACCGGTTTCAATTTTATGTCCTCCTCCTGCAAATACTATTATTGCATTAGTGGTATTACTATTGAACTTATAAGAATTTATTAAATATAAAAAATAACCAATACCACCGACCCAAAGAGCAAAAATTGCTAAAATTGTGAGTAAAAATTTTCTGATCATTTAAATATTTTATTAAATTCATTTTGAATAATTTTATCAAATTCAGACATTTCAATATGAATTCCTAACTGATTTAAAGATGTTACTAAAGAATTTTCAAGTCCACAAGGAATAATCCCTCTAAACTTACTTAAATCTGTTGAAATATTTATAGATACACCGTGATATGTAACCCATTTTCTTACTCTGACACCTATTGCAGCAATTTTAGCAAATTCATCTTTTCTTACTTTTACCCAAATTCCTACTTTATCTTTAATAAGATATGCTTTAATTCCAAAATAATTTAAGCTATTTATAATCCATTCTTCAAGCATTCTTATATATAGCTTTAAATCTTTGTGTCGATTTGGTGAAGCTAAATTAAGAATTGGATAAATAACACGCTGACCCGGTCCATGAAAAGTAAATTTACCGCCACGTCCTGTGTAAATTACAGGAATATCACCGTAATTTAATAATTCTTCTTGTTTATAATTAGTACCGGCTGTATATACTTCCGAATGTTCAACTAAATAAACAACTTCCAGCTCATTATCACTAATTACTTTATTAACGTAATCTTCCATTAATTTCAAAGTAACCCGATAATCCATAAGATTCGGTATAGTTATAAATTGTAGCATATTATAAATGTGTCATATTAATTACTTAACTCAGATTTATATTTCAATATTAATGCATCTAAAATTGCTATGGTTTCAGCATCCAAATCGCCGGAAAAATTACTAGGACGAAAATGCATTTGAAACGAAATTATAACATCTTTCATTTTAGAATCTAAAATTCCAGTAGCTTCAAGCTTATAACCGTATGTAATAAATTTTTGCTGAATTGCTGCAATATTGGTTATGTCGATTTGCGGCAATAGATCGTTAAACACTTGTTCATCATACCATGCTCCAATATCGTTATTATATAATAGTTTCCAAGGAAATAGCGGACCAGGATCCTGTTTTCTACCTGGAGCAATATCAGAATGCCCGACCACTCTAGTAGGTTTAATATCATATTTAGCGATAATCTGTTTACACAAACTTATGACACTATTAATTTGCCTTTCCGCATATGGTATCCAAACTATATTATTATTTTTTGTATTTATTTCAAATGCAGGATTTACGATTTCAATACCAATTGATGTATCATTAATACGCTCATGACCTTGCCAGTAACTTACTCCAGCATGCCATGCTCTATCATGCTCTTCTACTAATTGAAATATATGTTCAGGGTTTTCATTGTTTATTAAATAATGGCTACTTAACTTTTCACCGGTTAGAAAATCTAAAGACTGCTTAAAATCACACTGTGTATAATGTAGCACTAGGAATTTAATACGTTTATCAAACCCCACAGATCTATAAGATATTTTATCGATTACGATCATAGTTTAAAAGATGTTAATCTTAGTGAAAAACGGCTTTATTGCATTGCTCTTATGTCATTCCTAGCTAGAAGCAGGAATCTAGAAAAAAATATAAATACAGCAAATTTTTGAAATTAAAAGCTTAGGTTATCTTGCTTTATGATGGATTCTGCTTCTAGCTAGGAATGACATAAAATGATCCCCGGTATAACAAAAAAATCTTGATGGTGCCGGATATCGGATTTGAACTGATGACCTACCGCTTACAAGGCGGTTGCTCTACCACTGAGCTAATCCGGCATATTAATATGACTACAAAAGAAAAGATGTGTGCAAAAATGCCCTGATGTCACTCCTGCGAAGCAGGAATCCAAAAAAGGCATAAATATAGCAAATTTTGAAATTAAAAGCCCGATTTATCTCGCTTTACACTAGATTCCCGCTTTTGCAGGAATGACATCAAGTAGGTCTTCAATCCGCGTAACACGCAAGCATCATGTAGCAATAAACTAAGCTTCTTTAGCTTCCTGTTTACTTGATCTAGCTTTGCGGTTTTTTGCTTTAACATCCATTTCTTTTTTAACTTTCTCAGGAAGAGTAAGACCAGCTTGCTCAATAAATTTTGCGACTCGTTCAGTTGGTTTAGCACCGGTGCCAAGCCAATATTCTATACGATCTTTTTTTAAAACCACACGCTCACTATTATCTGAAGCAAGCATCGGATTATAAGTTCCGACTTTTTCTAAAAAGTCACCGTCACGAGGTGCTGCTGCGTTAGCTATTACTACACGGTAAAAAGGACGCTTTTTAGCACCGCCTCTAGCTAAACGAATTTTTACTGCCATATATTACTTACAATTATTTTATTTTTTCTTCTTTAAAAAGAACATGTTTTCTAACTACTTTATCATACTTACGAAAAGAAAGCTTCTCGGTTTGGGTTTTTGGATTACGTTTTTTTACCCAAAAAACACCTGTTCCAGCAGTACTTACTAGCCTTACCAAAACATTTTTATTCTTCTTTGCCATTAGCTGACACCTTAAATCAAGATATTATTTTATTATTAAGGAAGGCAGAATAAAACGAAATTGAAAAATAGTCAAGTAAAATGAAATAATTTAACCTGCATTGCCTAAAATGATATCATTTCCGCAAAAGCGGGAATGATATCAAAACGTTATGCTCCCCTAGGCAATACCTATTCACTACCGTCCAAATAAGCGTTCGATATCCTTAAGCTTCAACTCAATATAAGTAGGTCTGCCGTGATTACATTGACCTGAAAACGGCGTATTTTCCATTTGACGCAGTAAAGCATTCATTTCATCTGCCGACAATTTTCGTCCTGCTCTAATAGAGTAATGACAGGCATAAGTTTCTGTCACATGCTCTATTAACTCCGTCAAAGCTATATTCTCACCGAAATCCGATAAATGATCAGCGAGATCATGAATTAATTTTTGTACGTTGACATCTCCAAGGATATTTGGAATTTCAGTCACTATAATAGATTTCTCACCGAATTTTTCTAGAGTTAAACCAAGTTTATATAGTTTTTCTCTATTTTCATATAAAGAATCTGCGTTTCTTTCATTTGGCAGTTCTACTATCTCAGGAATAAGCAAACGCTGTCTTATTAACTCTTCCGTTTTAAGGTAATCTTTTATTTTTTCATATCCTAAACGTTCATGTGCTGCATGCTGGTCGGTAATTACTATACTATCTTCGGTTTGTGAAATAATGTAAGTAGTATGAAGTTGTGCTTTAGCTGCACCAAGTTTATATTGTTTATGGGCTTGCTGCTCACGTTCTATACGCCTTTCTACTTCTTGTTCTATTTTAGCGTGCGGTAATGTATCGATTAGTTTTTGACAATCAGTATTTGGCGTAGATTTAAAACTAGGCGACATAGCAGGTCTATAATCTGTAGGTTTGCTATTCACGCTTACAGCTTTACTTACTGATGGTTGTTTGTTAACTAAATGATTTTTAAATAACTGAAGAGCATCAGAGGCGATAGTAGTAGAAGTAACATGGCTTGTATTTGTTAAAGCATTTTTAATCGCTTCTATTAATAAGTTTCGTACATAATTCGGGTCATGAAATCTAACCTCTGCTTTTGCCGGATGTACGTTAACGTCAACAAGCTGCGGATCGATTTGTAAGAATATAGCACACAGCGGATAACGATCACGAGCTAAATAATCCTGATATGCTACCCTTAAAGCTACTTGTAGCAACTTATCTTTTACCGGTCTATTATTGATAAATAAAAACTGATCTTCACTTGAAGCTCTATTATATGTCGGGATACTAGTATAGCCGCAAATAGAGAAATCAGGAGTTTTGAAATCTATATAAGCAGCATTTTTTATAAAATCATCACCTATTACATCAATTATACGCTGTTTTAGGTTAGTTTCTACATCTTTATTGTGTCCTTTAAACTTTAACAGATTTCTGTCATCATGCGTTAAGCTAAAAGAAATTTTAGGATGTGCTAGAGCGATTTTCTTAACCACGTCTACTGTTGCTACAAGCTCAGTTTTGTCGGATCTAAGAAATTTTAAACGTGCAGGTGTTGCGAAAAATAAATCACGTATCTCTATTTTAGTACCTTCATTATGAACAGAAATAGTAACTTGTTTTTCATTACCACCGATTAACTTAATCTGAAATGCTTTGTCATACCCTTGTTTCTTAGAAGTAATTAGCATTTTGCTAATGGCAGCAATAGACGGCAATGCTTCACCTCGAAAACCGAAAGTATGAATATTTAGGAAATCGCTTTCATCAAGCTTAGAAGTTGTGTGACGTTCAACGGCAATTTCTAATTCCTTATCAGTCATACCGATACCGTCATCGGAAATAATGATTAGATTTTTACCGGCACGTTCTAAAATAATATCTATTTTTGTACTACCAGCATCAACAGCATTTTCAACTAATTCCTTTACTACCGATGCGGGTCTTTCTATAACCTCACCGGCAGCAATTCGGTTTATAGTATTTTCTGAAAGAAATTTGATAGTCATTTTGTTACTAATTTAAATTTCTTACTACAATATGGGCAGATAACTTCCTTTTTTTCCTTATCTATCTCTAAATAAATTTTTGGATGGTCATATGGAGGTTCTTTGCCATGGCAAGATACAGATACATCAACGCTATTAACAATTTCCATAGATTTATACATTATTTCTTTAAGTAAAATCTAATATAAGTTACTTTTAAATAAAAGACAAATACTACTTGATTAACTATGTCATGCCGTGGTTTGTACCGGCTAAATCGTCATTGCAAGCAGCCGTAGGTTGCGTGGCAATCTCATGAAATAATAACAAAACTCCTGAGATTGCTTCGTCAATTGCTACGCAATTCCCTCGCAATGACGGTTTAGCTTACAAGTCACAGAATGACACACGACAGGAGGTAAAATGAAAGACAAAGTAGCAGTAATTACCGGTTCTACTAGCGGTATCGGGCTTGAGATAGCAAAACATTTTGCAAAACTTGAGTCTAAAATAGTTATTAACGGTTTTGAAAAAAAATGAAGTAGCCAAAATTTTAGCAGAATTGAAAAAGCTTGGTACAAGTAGCGCATTTTATCAAGGAATAAATTTGGTAAAACCTGAAGAAATACGTTCTATGTTTGAGAAAATAATAAAAGAATTCGGTAAAATAGACATATTAGTAAATAATGCCGATATTCAGATCGATAGGAGCAACATGCTGAATACCGGCATTATTTACTAATATGTCTCATGTTGCTCCTATCGATGAATTTCCTGAAGATAAATGGGAGCAAATTTTGCGTATAGATTTAATATCCTCTTTCTATACTACAAAATATGCAATACCGATTATGAAAAAAATGGCTTTGGACGAATTGTTAACATTGCTTCCGCTCATGCATATGTCGCATCACCTTTAAGTCGACATATGTAGCAGCAAAGCATGGTATCATTGGGCTTACCAAAACCGTTGCTTTAGAAGTGACTGAGAATAATATTACAGTTAATGCTATCTGTCCCGGTTACGTCAACACACCGCTCGTGCAGAATCAAATAGCAGATACTGCTAAAGCTAGGCATATCAGTGAAGAATCAGCGTTAATGGATGTAATCCTTAAATCCCAAGCTACGAAAAAATTTGTAGAAGCTGATGAAATAGCAAACTTAGTAATATTCTTATGTGATGAAAAAGCATCATCAATAACAGGTAGTGGACTCTTGATAGATGGCGGCTGGACGGCGCAGTAGTTTTTAATTCCTAGTATTTGTTAGTTATTGAGAAATAACTAACAATAAAAACTTATTGCAAGAATTTAATTTACCCCTTTACACTTGAAATAAATCAAAATTTATTCAAGGAGGAATTTATGCAAAAAAAAAACATCTACATTTTCAAACTGAAGAAATTACATAGAGTAAAAAATACCAAATTAATTTATTTTAAAGATGAACTTGGTAGACCCATAGATGGGCAGTTAGTTATATGATAAGTTAAAGAAGTAAAAGAAAAAGAATTTTGTAGATCCATAGAAGTTGACGTATATGATCTTAATGCTACAAATTGGAGAGGTAGGTGATTTTGGAAAAGTAGTATTAGATGAGAATATTAAGCTTGATGAAACTATTCTTCAAAAAAATGGTAAATTCTTAGATGTTAGAAGGCAAAGCTTTACAAAATCAAAATCAGTTTATACAAAAAAGTATCGGAGTTTATCATTTAAGTACTTCTACATACATAAAATATTTTGATAGAAGATATTAAGACTTCAAGAGGTGTTATGAATCTTAACACAAAGCACGTAAAAAGTGCTCTTAAAGATATCAGAGAAGCTGCAAAAATATGAGAAAAACTACGAAAACAACAAGAAGAATAGAAATTTATGGGAATTAAAAAACCAAAAGGTGCTAAGCTTACAAAAAGTAAGAATTCCGGTAGTTCACACTAGAGGATAACTAGATTATAAGTGCTTGACCATTATAACGTATATATTATACGACCAAATTAATATGCACGTTATAATAGTCATAATAAATATATGAAAAGGATTTATGAATTAGTAATTAAAAAATCACTTGCAAGAAAATAGGTAAATTGTTTTTATAGAATGAGCCTCTCAAGTCGGTAAAACTACTTTAGCTAAAAAAGTAATAGATAAAAATTACTACTTAAATATAACCCTATCGTGACTTTTGATGAGCTACATAAATTCTCAAACTTGCAAACTTTTTAAAAGAATTTAACGATGTTTATGCAGAACAAGCTTACATTATAGTTACCAGCAGCTCAAAGCTTGGAGTATATAAAAAAGGCGGTGATAGTATGATGGGAAGATATTTTCCATATCGTATACACCATTTGACACTAGCTTAAGTAATAGAAAAATTTAATAGTCTAACCAAAAAAATATCTGAAGAACAATTGGAATCCTTATTTAAATTTGGTGGTTTTCCTAATCCTTATCTTAAGAATTCTTCCAAATTTTGGCATGTATGGAAGAACAAGTAAAAATACTCAGCTTTTTAAAGAAGATATTAGAGAGTTAACACAAATACAAGGATTATCTCAAATGGAAGTCTTAGGAAGCTTTTTGATTTCCTCTATAGGAGGATAAGCATCTTATATCTCTCTTGCAAATAAAATTAAAGTATCGATTCCAACCATTACAAGATGGCTTGAGTAATTTGAGTCGTTTTTTTATAGTTATCGTATTTATCTATATTCCTAGAAGTTTAATAAAAGAGCCAAAATTAATATCTATGGAACTGGTCGCTTATAGAAGATATGGGAGCAAGACATGAAAATTTTATTGCAAATCATTTATTAAAATTCTGTCATTTTTAGAGTGATTTAGGATTAGTAAAAAAAATAACAAACCATGGATGTTAGTTAAAGCTAAAACTTCTTCAAATCAATAATTAAACTCAAATTTAAAATATTTTCAAGAACTTTAAAATTGCCATTTTGCCTTTCAAGTAGTACTTAACATGGAATATAAGGAAATTGATTGCTTCAGTTATAATTATCCTGTAATAGTTCATGCAAAAACTTTCTTATCACAATTAGTTTAAACTTTACACTTTATAAATGATGTAACTTGTCTATAATAACTAATTAGTAATAGTAATTAAGTTATTTAAAGCTCGATGAATAGGTCTAAGTTCATTTTTTTATCTGCTATTTCAGGTAATGTACTCGAATATTATGATTTTACGGTATATTCAGTTTTTTCGCTGATTATTGGACAAGTTTTTTTTCCAGGTGAATCAGAATTCATTAAAACTATTCTAAGCCTTGGAGTATTTGCAGTCGGCTTTCTAACAAGACCGATGGGAGGTATATTATTCGGTTATATCGGCGATAGATACGGTAGACGTATCGCTTTAATAATCTCGATGCTAGGTATGACTATTCCGACCTTTATCATGGGTCTCATACCCTCATATGCAAGTATTGGGATTTATGCCCCTATAACTTTAGTTATAATGAGGCTTATTCAAGGTTTATGTATTAGTGGTGAAGGAACGGGAGCGGCTATTTTTATCCTTGAACATAGTCAAAACTTAAGAGCCGGTTTTACGGCAGGGTTAGTACATGGTTCAAATATTGCCGGTACGTTAATTGCCACATTTATCGGTATTATAATTGAACGTTATTTTTCTCATATAGATTTTGCTTGGCGTTTTGCTTTTCTGCTTGGCGGATTTATGGGTCTTGCCGGATTTTACTTGCGATTGCGTGTATCGGAAACACCGATTTTTAAAATGCTTGAGAAAAAGAAACAAGTTATTAAAGCACCTTTTTCTAATGTAATTAGAACTGCTTGGAGATCAATGTTTTTAACTATGTGTATAGGTGCTATCGCTAGTAGTGTTATGTATTTAGTAAAAACTTACATAAATGTTTTCTATTATAATGTAATGCATCTTAGTAATACTATTGCTTTATCATATCTAGCGTATAGTTCATTTATTGCGATGATAGCGATGCCGCTTTCCGGCGGTACTGCCGATATTATCGGAAAATTTAAAATGGCAACGCTTGTTGGTGTTGCTATCTTGATATTAATTTTACCGACCATGTTACTCATGTCAGCAGAAGAGATGTGGCAACAAATCATAGCTCTTACAATGCTTGGTATGCTCGCAGGAAGTATAGCAGGTACGGCTTATATATTCGTTATATCCTTGTTTACGGCAGAACAAAGATTTACTGGTGTTGCTTTCAGCTACAATTTTGCAATAGCAATATTCGGCGGAACTTCACCTATTATTTCCCGTTGGATTGTAGAGCATACAGGCTTATTTTATGCTCCGGCTTTTTATATTATGATCATTGCTGCCGTATTTTTAGTGATTATGTATATGATGAGGAAAGTAATTAAATCCTTGCTTAATAATTATGAAAATAGAAAATAAAGAAATAACAAGTAATTGGTTTACTAATTTACGTGATTTATTGTGCAAAGAATTTGAAAAAATCGAGGAAGAATATGCACAGACAAAATGTTTAAAACCGGCTAAGTTTGTACGTACAAGCTGGCAACGTAACGGCGGTGGTGGCGGTATCATGTCTCTCATGAAAGGAGAAGTATTTGAAAAAGTTGGAGTTAATATATCTACCGTATTCGGTGAATTTTCTCCCGAATTCCGCAGCGAAATTCCAGGAGCAGAGCTAGACGGGAAATTCTCTGCAACAGGTATTTCATTAGTCGCACATCTTAAATCACCTCTAATTCCCGCTATGCATTTTAATACTCGTTATATAGAAACTTCTAAAAGTTGGTTTGGCGGCGGTGGCGATTTAACACCTTTCTATCCGGAAGAAAACGAAACTGAAAAGTTTCATGCAGCTTTTAAAGAAGCGTGCGATAAGTATGATTCTGGTTATTATCCTAAATTCAAAAAGCAATGTGACGAATATTTTTATCTAAAGCATCGAAAAGAGCCGAGAGGAGTAGGCGGAATATTCTATGATTACTTAAATAGCGGTAATTTTGAGCAAGATTTTTCTTTTACGCAGGATGTAGGTATGGCTTTATTATCGGTATATCCTGAAATCGTTAGAAGTAAGTTATTTTTACCTTGGACAGCTGAGCAGAAAGAATACCAACTTATAAGGCGAGGTAGATATGTAGAATTTAATTTGCTATATGACCGCGGTACTAAATTCGGCTTAATGACCGATGGAAATGTTGAAGCAATATTAATGTCGCTACCACCTGAAGTAAAGTTTAATTGACTTTTTGGAAGTTATATATAGAACCATAACCGAAATATCAAAACGCTATTTCGGTATGTCGAAGCATATGTTAAAAGTGAGAGTATTTTTCACAAAACTGGATCAATTTCACCTTTGTCATCCAGTGGCTTGACCACAGGATCAAGTTAAAATACTAAAATTATTAGTATTTTTTATTATTTTTCTGGACATAGTTAGCAAGACACGGAGTGACACAGTGGATTTTATCGGTCCATGCAACAATGCCTTGCGAGCAGCAGTAAGGCTGTGTGGCAATCTAGAAAACAACTAAAAACATTCTGTAAATCAGAATTTTTTACTTTGTAAGTTTATGCAATAAATAATTTTCTGTTGAGATTACTTTTTTACCGGCTTTATTTTCCAAGGCCGTTTTATCGTTTTTAGCTATATTTCTTCCTATGTTCTTTTCTTCCATTCCTGTTGTATTATTAGTTTCTGCTACATGACGAGTAATAATTCAGCAAAAGCAGTAAAATTACTTCGTTTATGTAATCACGTAAATTTTGATTTTTTAAGCCATTAATATTTTTGTGTTCTTTAATGATTATACATGTCAATTCTTGATGAATAATATTAGTTAATATAACAAATTCACTCTCTTTTGTTATTTCAATGATTTTTCCAAGTAGTCAGTTAATTTATTTCGTGTTTCATGCATCATCATACGTTGCTGAATCCACTTCTCACTACACCCGTATCTTTTCCAATTATCTCTTACTCTATCAATGGACTTTTCTGGATCAGAGATTTACTGCATTCTTTCATAACCAACTTTAGCAAGATATTGTTTAAATGGTTCTGCTTTTGGAGACGGAATAGATTGTATAATACGAAGTAATGATTATGTATTTGCACAGTCTGTTTGATAATGTTTACCATTTAACTGAGATAGCAAAATACTATTTTGGGTCGTAAGAGAACCTCTCAATCAACTTGATATCTGTGTCGACCATAAAATGACTCTATCCTCTGCTTTATTTTGGTCGGGGTTAGTAATATAGTTATGTCCAAGGTTTTTAAAGTCTATACTTTAAACATAAAGGCTATTATGGCTATCGTTTATGGTTTTCTTACTTCCAAAAAAACCACCAAGTGTTTATTTCTCTTCGGTGGTTAAAACTTGAGCAATTTAAGTTTGTGTCCATATGTTCAACCAAAATACCAAAACCCTATCTGAACTCGTAACAGGGTTTACTTCAAAAGAAAATTTATAAATTCTAAAATTGAGATAGGAGAGCTGTTAGAAAGACTCTTGAAAAAGAGAGATATCGACGCAATGGAGAAACGCTTAGAAGAACTAAAAGCAATATTTGGTATTGCCAAAATATATATGAACAGGCATTGCTTTCATTTATATCATTATTACTATTTAATATTTTAAGTTGTATTTATAGATACTGTGGTCAATCTATGGCGACAGAACAGAATAAGTATTAATCAAATGGTTTCACTATAACCATTATTACTGCAATAACCATACAAATAGCTGGAATTTCATTAACTATACGGTAAAATTTTTCTGAATGGATATTTTTGCCGTTTGCAAAACATTTCCGCCATCTTACAAGTAAACCGTGAAATATCACTAAAATTAACACTGCAAACATTTTAATGTGAAACCAAGTATCAAGAGCAACAAACCCATAAATATGAGCATTTATTAAACCGAATACAAATGTGCTAATCATTGCCGGATTCATAATAAATCTGAGTAATTTTAGCTCCATTACTTGTAAAGTACTATCCAGTTCACTACCTGTTTTAGCTTTGGTATGATAAACATATATTCTAGGCAAATAAAGAAGTCCTGCCATCCAACATATAGCAGATATCAGATGTACTGACTTAAACCATAGATAGTAACTTGCCATTCTTTTCCTTATTAATTTGTTAATTTACATAAACATTTAGTAAATTCGCTTGGACATATTCTTGTACTAGAACTACTCGTGACTAAATTAGTATCAACCTTATTGATAAATCGTAGCAATATATTTGTCAAACTATTAATAAAAATTTTATTTGTTCCAAGTGTCGGAATTCGAGTATATTGAATTTCATATTTATCTGCGATTAATTTATATTCAATATCAAGTTCTACTAGTGTTTCAACATGCTCGGATACAAATGATATAGGTACGATAATTATGTTTTTTTTTAACTTTCCTGCTAGCTCTATTTCATTTTCCGTATTTGGTTTTAACCACTCTATATGTCCTACTCTACTTTGGTAAGTTATCTTATAATCTAGATCTTTTATATTTAATTCTTTGACTATTGCTTTTACAGTTTCTTTTATCTGAAAACTATAAGGGTCACCTGCTTTTATTATTTTTTCTGGTAACCCGTGAGCAGAAAATAATACACGAAAATTTTTATCGTTGAGTTTTTCATTAATCAATGAAACATGGGTTTTTATAAAATGTTCTTCTGTAGGATAACAACAAATTGTTTTAATTGGAATATCAATATCAAGGTTTTGTAAAAAATTTTTAACCGATGATCCTGTCGTAGTACTTGAAAATTGAGGATATAGAGGCAATAATATTATTTCACTCGGATTATATATTTTTATTTGACCTATTACTTCTTTAGCAAACGGTGCTGAATATCTCATATTTATAAAAATAGCAAAATCTTCTTTTATAAGTTGTTTTAACTTTTCGGTTAGTGCTAATTTCTGCTCCTCTGTTTCCTGAAGTAAAGAAGATTTACCACCGATTAAAGAATAAATTTTTTGAGATTTTTTCTCTCTAGTGATAGAAATTATTTTTGCAATAATATATCGTAATGGATTCGGTAGATTAATTATAGCTTTGTCATAGAACAGATTAAACAGAAAATACTTCACTGATTTAAGGTCTTTTGGACCTCCTAAATTAAAAAGTACTATTGCTATTTTTCTTCTTTTATTCACAAGACCTAATACACTCTGTTAAAAATTCTACATTTTCCGGAGGTGTTTTAGGCAAAATACCATGTCCTAAATTAAAGATAAAATTCTTTCCTTTCATTTCCTGAATAATTTTATAAGCTTTTTCTTTGATAATTTCTTTATTAGTTAATAATACAACAGGATCTAAATTACCTTGTACTATTACCTTGTCACTCCACTTTTTCATTTTTTCAAGAGGGACCATTTGATCTACAGCTAAAATATCTACTGGTACTTCTTTTATAAATTTTTCGTACAATAATCCAGCTCCTTTAGGAAAAGCAATCATAGGAATTTTTGGAAAAACTTCTTTTACTTTCAGTATAATCTTTTTTGTCGGCTCTATTACAAATTTAGTAAACTCATCTTCTGGAAGTACTCCTGACCATGAATCGAAAAGCTTTAAGACATCTGCCCCAGATTTTGCCTGATTTATAAGATGATCAGCTGTTTTTTCCGTAATAAAATTTAATAATTCTTTAGCAAGTATTTTATTTTCATATATAAATTTTTTGCTCGTTTTAAAATCATGTTTTCCTTTTCCTTCTAGCATATAACTCATAACTGTCCAAGGACTACCTGCAAATCCTATTAAAGAAGTGGTGGAAGTTAAGTCTGCTTTTACTTTTTTTATTATTTCGTAAACTTTCCCTAATTTATTATTCGGATTGCTTTGTAGATATTTAAAATCTTCTTGTGATTTAAACTGCTTTAATATAGGTCCTATATTTTCTTTAAAATCTATTTCCCATCCAAAAGCATGAGGTAAAACTAATATATCAGAAAAAATAATAGCTGCATCGAATCCATAACGTTTTATCGGTTGTAATGTTACTTCCGTTGCTTTGTTAACATCATAACAAAAATCTAGAAAATTTTTTGTTGTTTCTCTTACTTTTTTATATTCTGACAGATATCTGCCTGCTTGACGCATAAACCAAATAGGTATTTTATTATTATTTCCTTTCAACGGATTTGAAATTTGATTCATACTAAATACTAAAATAATAAATATATTTATTATTGTTGTGTATGTAAACAGAATTATGTAAGTTAAATGTTTTAAACAGAGTTATCAACAAAATTTTTATTAAAATATTCTTAAAAATATAGGTATTTTAATTATTATTCACATAAGTTTATAATGAATTTATACAAGTGGATAATTAAGTGTAAAATTCATTTATATCTTGGAAAAGACTATTTTTTCAAAGAAAAATGATATTTATTCACAATTTTATCCACAAACTATTTATTTAAAAGAAAGCACACTAGATTTACTTGATTTAATAAGGATTTGAGGAAATTTTTTAATAGATTTTAATAGTAAAAATAATAAGTTATTAAAAAATTTATCCACAATTACATGTGTAAAGT